>JAGWYX010000521.1 GCA_018969165.1 Verrucomicrobiota bacterium | reverse complement strand
CGAGGCGATCAGGGCGAAGAGCGTGCCCAGCATCAGCCAGGCCAAGCCACACGCGAAGAACAGCAGGACCGGCCATTTGCACGAGGCGTCGATCTCGGCCAGCAACGCGCGCCGTTCCGGCGACGACGGGGTGTCCGAGGGTGACAAGGCCTGGCGCAACGAGGGGCTAGCCGGGACGCTCATGCGAGGTGATTGGCAGCAGGACGGTCCAGCGTGGCGGCGGAGCGCGGAGCGCCTTGGCCGCGCGTTGGATTTCCAAAGGAACGCGCGGACGAGGCGGTCGGCGCTCCTGGCGTTGGCGGGAGCCCGTCGTGGATCGGTCGTCGGCCGGGGAAGGCATCGGTCATTTGGCCGACGGGTTCTTCGTCGTCAAAGATCGACAAGGCGGTTTTCTGGAAGTGGCGGAGTTGGCCGGTACGGGCGGCCCAGCGCAAGGCGAGGAGGGCCGAGCCGGTCAGGAGAAACAGGCTGCCAAAGACGATGAAGAAATAGACGGCCATACTCGGCTAGCGGAGCTATTCGTAGCTGATCGTCGCCTTGGATTTGTCCACGCGCTGGATCAGGTTGGAGCGGCCGGCCGCGGAATTGGTCCAAGTCTGCACGACGAGTTGCATGGCCCGGTCAATCGGGAGGACCACGATTCCACGAGCCTGGTTGGCCCAGCGATAATGGGTGAGCCAATCTTGGCTGGCGGCGTTGAGTTCGCGCAGGTTCTGGAGGCGCTCGGCGGAGCGTTGAGGCGGTTCGAGCGGCACGGGGCGGGTGTAATATCGCATGAACGCCACCAGCGCGATCATGATCAGGAAGGTGCCGATGACACCGACAAAATAGACCGCGACGGTGAGCTTGGGCGGGGTTTGGACTTTCATTCGGCAATCCCTCCGGGCAGGGCGGCCTCGGCCGGCCGCAATTCATGCTGGGTGAGCGCCTCCTTCAGGCGCGGGTCGCGCAGGGGGTAGGCCGGGTGCGCCGCCAGGTATTTCCGATAGACCTGCGTCAGCACGCCGCCGATGAACACCAGGCAAAGGAGGTCGAACGGGTGCAGCACGAAATTGTCCGGGTGCAGCGGCGGCATGATATTGAAGGCCAGGTCGGCGTAATTCATGAGCCAGGCCCAGACCCCCAGCGAGGCCATCCACCAGAACCTGGTCTTCACGTCGATGCGCAGCAGGGCCAGGAAGGGCACCAGGAAATGGCCGAAGACAATCACCATGCCGATGTCCCACCAGGTGCCGCGCTCGCGCAGGACGTACCAGAAGGTTTCCTCAGGGACGTTGGCGTTCCAGATGATGAAGTACTGGGCGAAATGGATGTAGGCGTAGAACACCGTGAAGGCCAGCAGGACCGAGCCGATGTAATAATACATGGTGGGGGTGACCAGGCCGCGCAGCGGCCCGGCGCGCTGCAATAACAGGGTGATCACATAGACCGTCGCCGTCGTGGTCCAGGCGCAACTGGCGAAGAAATACACGCCGAACATGGTCGAGTACCATTCATGCTCGAGCGATTTGATCCAGTCGATCGCCGCCCCCGTCAGCGTGGCGGCAAACAGGAAGATGCCGACGTAGGAGAATTTCCGCATCTTGAAGGTGCACCGGGCCGCGCCGGTCTTGTCCTGCTGGAGCGACCAATAGCGCAGCTTGTACGCCAGCCAACTCCAGATCGCGAGGTAAAGGGCGGCACGAAGGTAAAAGGTCGTCGGATTCAGCCAGGCGATCTTGGCGCGCAGCGAGTGGTCCACGTGCGCCGGGTGCCACCACGGGTAAATCTGGGGGGCCAGCAGCGCGAGCGGGAGGTAGAGCAGCGCCATCACGGGCATGAGGAACGCCAGGTGTTCGAGCAGCCGGCGGATGGTCACCGACCAACTGGCATCGAAGAGGTGATGCAACATCACGAAGAACAGCCCGCCGAGGCACAGGCTCAGAAAAAACATGTAGGCCAGCAGATACGAGAACGCGAATTGCTTGAGCATAGGCGTCTATTTCAAGGTGGACCGCAATTCAGCCGGCACCTCGGCCACCGACCCGTAGCGGCTCAATTGCAGGGCGCGCACATAAGCGATGATCGCCCAGCGGTCGGTGATCGTCACCTGGGCGCCATACGGCAGCATGAGCCCGGCCTTGCTGCCGTGGGTGATCGTGTTGAAGATTTCGCCGTCGGTCTGCCGGATGATGCGTTCGTCGTGCAGATTGGCGATCGGCCCGAGGCCGTATTTGCTGGTGATGCCCTTGCCATCGCCAACGGCGCCGTGGCAAGGCGCGCAATTGACCTGGTAGCGCTCCTGGCCGCGCGCCATCCGCTGGGCCGTGATCGGCAGCGGGTTGGCTTCGACGAAGCTGCCGTCCTGGTTCTTGCCGGTATTGACCGGCGAATCTTCATACGGCGCCCCGCGGGCGATCGTCCCCGGCACCGGCAGACGGGAGCCCATGCCATCCGGGAAGAAGGCGTCCGGCTTCTCGGGCCGGAGTTTCGGCTGCCGGTCCATGTCCGGGAAGATGAACACCGGCGGTTTGCGCGACAGGCCGCCGCGGAACCCGAGCAAGCTGACGACCAGCACGACCACCAGGAAATAGGCCGCAAAGAAGTAGCGCATGGGTCAGTCCTCCACCAGCTCGATGTGCTTGCTGCCGGCGGTTTCGAGCAGCTTGCGGGTTTCGGTTTCCGAGTATTTCGGGTCGCTGGTTTCGATGACGATGAAGTAACCGTCGTGCGTGGCGCGCGCGAAGCGGCGGTGTTTGAGCAGCGGGTGATACAGGCGCGGCAGCCGGTTGAGAAACAGCATGCCGAACAGGGCCCCGAACGATCCGAGCAGAATCGTCAGCTCGTAGGACGGTGGGAAGGAGTAGAACGGGCTGAACATTGGCTTGCCGCCCACGACGATGGGGTAATCATGGGCGTTCATGTACCAGATCATGAGCATCCCGCAGGTGTAACCCGTGACGCCGCCGATGAACGAGAACCAGCCGACTTTGGACCCGCGCAATCCCATGGCCTCGTTCATGCCGTGCACCGGGAACGGGGTGAACACGTCCCAGCGCCGGAATCCGGCATCGCGCACCTTCGACGCCGCGTGGATGATGTCCGCCGCCGTGTCGAACTCGGCCAGGACGCCATAAGGTTGCACCGGGGTGGCCATCAGTGGTGACCTCCGGTTTTGGCGCCGCCGAGCGGGTGATGCGGGTCGGCCTGCGGCGTGACCCCCTTGACCTCGGCGATGGCGATCATGGGCAGGAACCGCAGGAACAGCAGGAAGAAGGTGAAGAACAGGCCGAACGTGCCCACGTAAGTCAGCACATCCACCCAGGTCGGCCCGTAGAAACTCCAGTTGGAGGGAATGAAATCGCGGTAGAGCGAGCCGACGACGATGACGAATCGCTCGAACCACATCCCGATGTTGACCAGGATCGAGATGATGAACACGACGACGAGGTTGCTCCGGCACTTCTTGAACCAGAACAACTGCGGGACCAGCGCATTGCAGATGATCATCAGCCAGCCGCCGTACCAGTAGGGCCCGAATACGCGGCTCAGGAAGGTGAACCGCTCGAAGGGATTGCCGCTGTACCAGGCGATGAAATACTCCATCGCGTAGGCGTAACCGACGATCGACCCGGTGGCCAGCGTCACCTTGCAGATCAGGTCGATGTGCCGCAGGGTGATCACTTCCTCCAGTTTGCACACCTTGCGCAGCGGCACCACCAGGGTCAGCACCATGCCGAACCCGGAGTAGATCGCGCCCGCCACGAAATACGGTGGGAAGATCGTCGTATGCCAGCCCGGCAGTTGCGACACCGAGAAATCCAACGACACGATGCTGTGCACCGAGAGCACCAGCGGCGTCGAGAGGCCCGCCAGGATCAGGTAAGCGCGTTCGTAATTGATCCAATGCCGGTTCGAGCCGGTCCAGCCGAGCGCGAAGAAGCCGTAAAGGAACTTGCGCACCTTGGTCTTGGCCCGGTCCC
>JAGWYX010000520.1 GCA_018969165.1 Verrucomicrobiota bacterium | reverse complement strand
CATGAACGAGGCGAGCACCCGCGAGGAATCGGTGCGGGTGAACTGGACGTTCGACGAGGCGGCGCAGGTGGCCGAGCACCTCAAAGGCGATCTGAAACTCGACAAAGTGCTGTTCATCCTCGGCGGCTGGATTCACCGCGGCTACGACAACCAGCATCCGGACATCCTGCCCGCGGCGCCGGAGTGCGGCGGGGACGCGGCGCTGGCGGAGTGCTCCCGGCGCGTGCGCCGGCTCGGCTACCTGTTTTGCCTCCACGACAACTACCAGGACATTTACCGGGATTCACCGTCGTGGAACGAGGACTGGATCATGAAAACCCCGGACGGCAGCCTGGCCCGCGGCGGTCGCTGGGCCGGAGGGCGCGCCTTCCTGACCTGCTCGAAGCAGGCCGTCGCGCTCGCTCAACGTCCTCGGAACCTGGCCGCGGTCAAGCAGCTCACCGACGCCGATGCTTACTTCATTGACACCACCTACGCGGCCGGGTTGCAAGAATGCTTCGACCCGCACCACCCTTTGACGCGCGCCGACGACCTGCATTGGAAGCAGGCCATTTCGGACTACGCCCGCGGTGTGTTCGGCATTTTCGGGAGCGAATGCGGCCGCGAATGGGCCGTCCCGCACGCTGATTTCTTCGAGGGCCTGACCGGCGTCAGCGGTCACGCCTACCACGACGCGGGACTGCCCGACCGGCTGGGGGCGACCGGCGTGCCGCTGTTCGAGATGGTGTACCGCGATTGCATCGCGATGTACGGCAAATACGGGTATGACCCGGCCCGCGCCGCCGAATACGTCCTCCGCCACATCAGCCTGGGCCGGCCGCTGAATTATCACAGCATCCCAGCGCACCTTTACTGGCGGGAACCCTTCCGTGAACCGCCGCTACCGCCCGTCGGCGGCAGGGGCGACCCGGCCATCTTCGTGCGCGCCGACCGCGGTTGGGCCGAACCTCTCCACCCGTTGGACCGGTTCGTCAAGAATACCTATGAAATTCTCTCACCGCTCAACGAATTGACGGCGACACTCCCGCTGACCCAACACCAGTTCCTGACGCCGGACCGCACCGTGCAACGCACCGTCTTCGGCCAGGGCCACCAGACGGTGGAAGTCATCGTCAACTTCGGCGCCGCCGCGTTTCGACATCGACTCAAGTCGCGCGGCCAAGTCGTGCTCCCGCAATACGGTTTTGTGGTGGATTCAGCCACCTTCGCCGCGTTTCATGCTTCGAAGTGGAACGGGTTGGCCTACGACGTGCCGACCTTGTTCACCGTGCGCAGCCTGGATGGCAAGCCGCTGAGCCGATCCGACCAAATCCGCGTCTTTCACGCCTCCGGCGATCCGCGGATCCGGGTGCGCACCCGGATCGAGGAGGTCCCGACCGAGCGCGTTTTTGGTCGGCCGATCGCCGTGAGCCGGGTAGCAGTGGAGCGCGCGTTGTCTCAACGCGCGGGAACGCCGGACCGCCTGAAGGCGGGACTACGAACGCGTTGGCTCCGCCGTTCATGATTCCACTGCCTGCGCCATTGCGACTGGAGGCGCTCCATGAACCACCTATGAAAACGCCCGAGACTCGACTCTTTTCACTCCTCGGCCTGGGGCTCTTCCTGTTTGGCGCGACGCCCGTGCGCGCCGCCGAACCGATCCGGCTGCTGGTCATGACCGGCGGACACGAGTTCGAGACCAACCAGTTCCTGGACCTGTTCAAGGCCGACACCAATCTCGTCTTCCAAAACGTGGCCCATCCACACGCCCACGCCTGGCTTGATCCGGACCTGGCCAAGCGCTTCGACGTCCTGGTGCTGTACGACCTCTGGCAGGACATTACCGGCACCGCGGAAACCAACCTCCTGCGCTGGGTCCGGAGCGGCAAGGGCATCGTCGCTCTCCACCATTCGCTGGCCGATTACCAGGCTTGGGACGACTATGCGCGGATCATCGGCGGCAAGTATTATCTGGAGCCCACCAACGTCCACGGCATCCCGCAACCGCGCTCGACCTATCTCCATGACGTTCATTTCCATGTCCACGTCGCCGACCCGAACCATCCGGTAACGCGCGGCGTCACCAACTTCGATATCGTGGACGAAACCTACGGCAAGTTCGAGGTCGCCCCGCGGGTCCACGTCTTGCTGACCACCGACACACCAACCAGCAGCCCGATCATCGGCTGGGCGCAAACGATCGGGACGGCACGGATCGTGTATCTCCAGCTCGGCCACGGCCACACCGCCTACGGGAACCCGAATTACCGTCGGCTGGTGGCCCAAGCCATCCAGTGGACCGCGAAACGCGACGCTGCGGAGGATGGGCGTGCGGGGCCATGACCGATGCCTGGGGAGAAGCGGCCCGGAGTCCTTGAGGTCTGAGATCCGCGGTAATCAAGTGCAGCATTGTCGTCCCTTTCGTCCCTTCGCTTTTGTCGCTCGCGGACTCGATGAAAGAAGATCTCGACATGCTCGACCGGTCCCAGGAATTTAGCGCCGTGATTTTGAGCCTGACCCCGGATGACGGTTTGCCGATCAGTGACCGGAAACGCCAGGCGGCTGAGCTTTGAAAACACCGCGCGCGCCCCGGCAATCCACGCTGCGTCGAACTTGGCTTTTGGGGGCGACGCTCCTGGGCGTTCTGCGAGCCGCGGGTCAAATGGTCCTCCCGGAGTTGGATCCCAAGGAAGCGGCTGGTGCGCGTCCCTACGAGATGGTCTGGGCACACCGGACCGAACCGGCGCCGCCTACCATCCGCTTCGATCGCCTGGCCGGCTGGACGATGCGAGTCGAACATGGCGCGCAGGCGATCCTCCAGGCCAGCCGCGCCCAGAATCTCTGGGACCGCCCGGTGGCGCGCCTCCGTTACCGCGGCCCGGGGACGGCGTCGCCGTCGCCCCGCGTTTTGCTGTTTCCGCCGCAACCGATTGTGCTGCCCGCCGACGCCGACGCGGTGGACCTGTGGGTTTACGGCAACCGCTGGGATTGGGTGCATCCGCCGGACACACCTCCGGTGCGGATCATGCTCCGATTGCGCGACGACGGCGATCAGCTCCACGAGGTGTTCGTCGACTCCGTGCGTTGGGAGGAATGGTGGTTGCTGCATCGAAAACTGCCCGCGACCAACCACCGGTCCTGGCGCCTGGAAGGTCTCGAAATCGCCGGCGGCTGGCAATCGGCCTGGCGGGAAATCTTCTTCGATTCGATCCGCTGCTATCGCGAGCCGCTGGCGCCCTTGAATTTCGCGGCCCAGCCCAGGCGCCACCTCCAGTTGTTCCGCGGCCAGTCGCCCGGGGTCAACATCGGTCCGGGGACCCTCCCCTTCCCCACTCGCGCGCAAACCATCCTGCCGCTGCAGTTCGTCAAATCCTTCCACGACCGCGTGGTCCGCGACGGCGACGGCCGGTTCCGATTTGAATACGCCGGTTCCGACGGCTCGGTCGTGTACCGTTTTGATCCGAGGCGCGGGCTGAGCGGCATTCGGGCCGAGCTGAACGGGCAATCCGTCGGAACCCTCATGAATGGCGCGCGCCTGGTTTACCGTGAGGGCCCTGGCTACGACCTGCTGCAAGCCGCCACCCTGGCCCACCGTGTGGTGAGCGCCCGTTACACGGACGGTACGACGCTCCGGCTGCGGCTCTGGCAGAAATCACTCGTCATCGATGTGTTTAACCATTCGGGCGACGCGACGGAATTGCGGCTGGGCGAAATCACCGACGCGGTCAACCCGCACACGGTTTGGCTGCCTTACGTCACTTGCGGCGGGAGCTACCCTTGCGTGGCCTGGTCCGAGGCCGGCACCACCACCGCCTTCACCTCGGTGTGGGTGGACTGGTACCGGTCAAACGGCGCCGAACTCTACGGCGCCGACAGTCGCTCGCCCACGACGGCCCGCATCAATGGCGGGGTGCGCTATCTGCCGCGGACCGATGGCCACCGCAACCCGCTTTACGAACGCCTGTTCCTCACCGTATCACCCCG
>JAGWYX010000519.1 GCA_018969165.1 Verrucomicrobiota bacterium | reverse complement strand
TAAACATTGCGCGACGCTCGCTGTTCGAGGACGTGTCAATGGTGCTCGTGTTTGAGAAGATCGGTTTGTTTTCGCCGGGAGAGGCGGATGGCCTGCTGGCGGATTGCGACGTGTTGAGCCGCAAGATCACGAGCTTTTCCCGCACCCTCAAGTGACTCCCTTTGCCCTTTGCGCCTTGCCCTTTGCGCTTACCGCTTGCCCTTTGCGCCTTGCCCTTTGCGCACTGCCACCCCACCGACACACCGTCTCCTGGTTGCCGCTCGCCGAGGAGTTGCTAAAGTTGGTGTGGGACCAGAACCACCAGGCCAAGGAAGCCGCCTACCGCCGTTTCTGCGCGATCATCGACGGGAACCTGACCAAGGGACTGGGAAGACATTGGTCCGTTGAAAAGGTGAGGTTGGTGGAAAGCGAGTTTGAACCAATCGGTGCGGAGAGGTAAAGTTGCGTTATGAAGTTTCGCGGGATCATCACGATTGATCCGAACAAGCGCGGGGGGAAACCATGTGTCCGCGGAATGCGGATTGCGGTCGAGGACGTCCTGGGCTGGCTCGCGTCCGGGATGACGTACGAGCAAATCCTGAGCGACTTCCCTGAATTGACCCGGGAGGACATCCTGGCCTGTCTGGCCTTCGCGGCGGAGCGTGAGCGCGGCGTGCAACCGCTCCCGGCTTGAGATTGCTCCTGGATCAGCACCTGAGCTTCAAGTTGATCGGCCCCCTAGCCGAGCATTTTCCCGCTTCGACACAGTTGAAGCTGGCCGGATTGGATCGCGCCAGCGACTCAGAAGTTTGGGAATACGCCAAGCGCAACGATTTTGTGATTGTCACCAAAGATGAGGACTTTTGCAACTGGGGATCGCTTTTCGGTTATCCGCCGTTCGTGGTTTGGCTGCGGATCGGGAACACATCCACCACGGGAACGCTGTCGGTGTTGACTCGTCACGCGGACGCCATCAAGTCGTTTGTGCGATCGAATTCGGCTGGTTGCCTTGAGCTTTACGGATAGTGTCCGTCTATCTGCTGCCAGTTTCCCGAAACACCGTAGCACCGAAACACCGGACCGCCGCCCTTTGCTCTTTGCGCCTTGCCCTTTGCTCTTTGCCCCTTGCCCTTTGCTCTTTGCCCCTTGCCCTTTGCTCTTTGCCCCTTGCTCTTCGCCCTTTGCGCCTTGCCCTTTGCGCTTACCGCTTGGCCCCTTGCTCCCTGCGCTTTGCCCTTTGCCCCTTGCGCCTCGCTCTTTGCCAATTCTGCCCTGAAACCTGCTCCCTTTAAGATGCGTCTGGAGTGTGAAAGGCATGGATAAAGCAAAGATCCACCCCACCGGCGACTTCATCGCCCGTCGCGTGCCGTGGCGGCTGAAACTGTGGTATCAATCGATCGTCTGGCGCAGCTCCTACTCGTATTGGCCGCACGCTCGGTTCCGCAGCCATCAGGCTCTGCTCGACTTGAACTACGATCTGGCGATCGAGGGCTTCCCGCGCTCGGGCAACACCTACGCGCGCGAGATGCTTCAGCAATTTCAGGCCGGGCGACTTTCCATCAAAAGCCACGGCCACACGCCGCCTTTCGTCCTGTGGGCTGTCCAGCACGGCAAACCGGTGATCCTCTTGATCCGGTCCCCGCACGACGCCATCGTAAGCTGGCACATCTTTACGGGACTGCCTTTGACATATATCGCCGCTCAGTATGATTTGTATTATCGCATCCTGCTGCCGTACCGAGAGCAAGTGTGCCTGGTGCAGTTCGATCACCTCAAGGCCTCCTTCGTGGATGTCATTCGTGCCTGCAACGACCGGTTCGGACTCGACCTGAGTACGGCCTTCGACGAGGAGGCTTGCCGGCAAGCGGCATTTCAGAATATAGACCGCCCATACAAGGGCATGGACGGCGAACTGGACCCGTCACGCGTCAACCGGCCGCTGGCAGCACGCCAGAACCTGAAGCAGCGTATCGAAGCGCACCTTTCTCCGGCTTACGAAAGTGCATTGGCCCGCGCGAACGGGGTCTACGCCGCGTGGCTGGGTGAACGGAAGCAGGTGACACGGCCCGTGCCAACCGCCAGCAAGAACTGAAAGCACATTATTTGGCTTGACGACCGGACCTGGCTGCGGGTCGATTTTATGCTAAAAACGAGATCCTCCAGAACTACGAAGCCTACCTCAGCCATTACGAGGCGCTTTAAACTCCCGGCACTCCCCAAGCAATTGAAGCGCGGACGGCGGCTGACGGCGAGGGATATCGAAAGGCAACTCCGGGTGGACGGATTCCGCCCCACGCCACCCGACGTCAAGCGGCGTTTGATGGCTGCAGGTCAGTGGGATATGCCCCAAGAGTGACCGAATCAAAAGAAACAGCGAAGTGCCGAAACACCGACCTGCGTCCTTTGCCGCTCGTCACTCGCCACTGGCTTTGGACCACAGAACGCTGAAGCACCGGCACACCGACCTTTGCTCTTCACCCTTTGCCCCTTGCGGTCACCGTTTGGCCCTTGGCGCGTTGCTCTTAGCCCGAGTTGGCAATAGCCGGGACTGACCCATTTACATGAGTCAACCTCGTAGTCAGAGTATTGGTCTGCTCGGCTCAAAAGGCTCGTCAGCGCGCATAAAGCACCTTGGTGCTGAGGCCGTATTGGTTAGTCTGGGCCAAGCGGCCGCTGTTATGGGAGGGCTCGTCGGAGTTCGACTGCTGACATCCGTACTGCCGCCGGCACAGTATGGTGAACTCGCGTTAGGCCTGACCTTGGCCACCCTAACGCAGCAGCTGGTCATGGGGCCAGTTTCGAGCGCGTGTCTGAGGTTCTTTGCGCCAGCCGCAGAGGCTGGTCAGTTACGAGCATTTTTGTTGGGTTCGCGCCGGTTAATGATCGGAGCCACTGTGGCCGTTTGCCTTGCCGGGCTGGCCGGTGTAGTCACGCTTTGGGTCACGGAGCATCGCCGATGGATCCCCATGGTTCTTGTAGCGCTAGCGTTCTCAATGCTTTGTGGCTACAACTCGGTGCTGGACGGAATTCAGAACGCAGCGCGCCACCGCACAGTCGTCGCCTGGCATCAGGGGTTCGGCCAATGGTTGCGGTTTCTGCTGGCTCTGGAGGTCATCGGTCTTTTGGGTTCGTTCAGCACCGCTGCGATGGCAGGATACGCGTTGGCGTCGGCGGTCGTCTTTGCATCCGAAATCGTGTTTTTTCGACAGCGAATTCTGGCGACGGTAACCGGAGCTTGGCACATAGAGAGAAAGCAGGTAGGGATGTGGACAAGACACTTGAGCATCTACGCGTGGCCTTTCGCAGCGTGGGGCGTCTTTACGTGGGCTCAGATGGCGTCCGACCGATGGGCGCTCCAGGCGTTCGGAGGGAGCAGGGAGGTGGGCCTTTACGCGACCCTTTACCAGTTGGGCTATTACCCAATGGTTCTTCTGTCCGGATTTATGGTCCAGCTGCTATCGCCGGTCTTGTTCAGCCGTGCTGGCGCGGGAACGGACCCGGGACGCATGGCCCACACGTATCGGATGAGCTGGGCCATGTTCATTGGATCGGTTGCGATGGCACTTTTCGGTACTGTGGTAGCCGCGGCCGTGCACAAGCAGATCTTCTTTCTTTTTGCGGCGAAGGTGTATCGGCAGGTTTCGGGCCTCTTGCCAGTATTGGTTCTCGCGGGTGGCCTCTTCGCCGCCGGGCAGGTAGGCGTGCTTTCCCTGTTAAGCGGCACGGAGACGAGAATTCTACTTGCTCCGAAAATCGGCGCTGGGCTGTGTGGTGTGACGGCAAATTTGGTGGGGGCCCGGTGCTGGGGTTTGAAAGGAGTGGCGATTTCGTGCGTTGTGACGTCGCTCTTTTACCTGGTCTGGGTGGTGGCTCTGGTAAGACGTCAGTCGCGGATGTTTGACGGTGCTGCCGTCGCGGTGCGTTAGTGGACCAAGCGTGAAGCGCAAATCGCGACGAAGAGATTGGGCCTATCACTGGATCGCGG
>JAGWYX010000518.1 GCA_018969165.1 Verrucomicrobiota bacterium | reverse complement strand
AAATCTGCGGCGATACCAGTGGCAATTATCATCCGCATGGCGAAGGCGTCATCTATCCCACCCTCGTCCACATGGCCCAGCCCTGGGCCATGCGCGAACCCCTCGTGGACGGCCAGGGCAACTTCGGCTCCGTCGAAGGCGATCCCCCCGCCGCCATGCGCTACACCGAGGCCCGACTCACCCACCTCGGCGCCGCGCTCATGGACGACATGGAGCGCGAGACCGTCGATTTCGTCCCCAACTACGACGGGACGCGGACCGAGCCGACGGTGTTCCCGGCCGCGTTCCCCAACCTCCTGGTCAACGGCGGGACTGGTATTGCCGTCGGCATGGCCACCAATATCCCGCCGCACAACCTCGGCGAGGTCATCGACGGCATCTGCGCGCAGATCGACAACCCGGACATCACCCTTCCGCAGTTGATGCGGCACGTCAAAGGACCGGACTTCCCGACCGGTTGCATGGTCTGCGGCCTCGACGGGATCAAGGAGTACTTCGGCACCGGCCGCGGCGCCGTCAAGGTGCGCGGCCGGGTCGGCGTCGAGCAGCTCAAGGGCGGCAAGGAACAAATCATCATCACCGAGATTCCCTACAACGTGAACCGCGCCCAACTGGTCGAGCGGATCGCCGAGTTGGTGAACGAGAAAACCTCCGGGTTCACCGACATCACCGGGGTCCGCGACGAATCCGACGAGAATACCCGGGTCGTCATCGAGTTGAAGCGGGACGCTGTGGCCAAGGTGGTCATCAACAACCTTTACAAGTTCACGCAGTTGGAATCGTCGTTCGCCGTCAATATGCTGGCCATCGACCGCGGCCGGCCCAAAACGCTGAACCTCAAGGAGCTGCTCAACTGCTACATCGAGCACCGGCGCGAAGTGGTCATCCGCCGGACCCGGTTCGACCTCAAACAGGCCGAGGAACGCGCCGAGACCCTCGAGGGTTACCTGGTCGCCCTGGCCAACCTCGACCAGTTCATCCGCATCATCCGCGGCTCGAAAACGCGCGACGAAGCGCGGATCAAACTCCTGGCGTTTGATTTCACCCGCGCCCAGGTCGAGGGCTTCGGCATCGAGCTGCGCCACGAGGACCGGCTGGTCAACGGCCGTTACTCCCTCAGCGAAGCCCAGGTCAACGCCATCCTCGATCTGCGCCTCTACCAGTTGACCGGCCTCGAAATCGAGAAGGTCACGGCCGAATACAAGGAACTGCTCAAGAAAATCGAGGACCTCCTCGATATCCTGGCCAAGGAAGCGCGCGTGCTGGCGATCATCAAGACCGAGCTCAAAACCATCCGCGACAAATACGCCACGCCGCGTCGCACCGACCTGGTGCCGGACGAGGGCGAAATCGCCATCGAGGACCTGATCGCCAACGAAGGCGTGATCATCACGATCACGCACAACGGCCTGATCAAGCGGACCAACATCAGCTCGTATCGCGCTCAGCGCCGCGGCGGCAAAGGCGTCATCGGCATGACGACGCGCGAAACCTCGGTGGTCGAGGGCGAAGCGGCCGATTTCATCGAGCACCTGTTCACAGCCGGCACGCACGATTACCTCATGTTCTTCACCAATACCGGCCGCGTTTATGTCGAGCGCGTGCATGAAATCCCGGACATGGGCCGCGCCGCCCGGGGCCGCAGCATCGCCAACCTGCTCGAACTCAAATCCGGCGAAACCATCGCCGCCCTGATCCGCGTCGAGGCCAAGGCCGGCGCCAACGGCGAGGACGAAACCTGGAAACAGCCCGGCTTCCTGTTTTTCGCGACGCGCCAGGGCACGGTCAAAAAAACCGCCCTCGAGGATTTCGCCAACGTGCGCAAGGGTGGCATCATCGCCATCGGCATCGAACCGGGCGACACGCTCATCGAGGTCAAACAGACCAGCGGCCACGACGAAGTGGTGCTGATCACGCACGAGGGTATGAGCATCCGGTTCTCGGGCGAGGACGTGCGCCCGATGGGCCGGCCGGCCACCGGCGTTCGCGGCATTCAGCTCGAGAAATCCGATTCGGTAGTCGCCCTGGCGGTGCTGGTACCCGACGCGACGCTGCTGGTGGCCGGCGAAAACGGCATCGGCAAACGGACTGATTTCGCCGAATACCGCCTCCAGTCCCGCGCCGGCAAGGGGATCATCACCATGAAGACGACCGACAAGACCGGCGGCGTGGTCGGCGCCCTGACGGTGAAGGACGACGACGAGATCATGCTGATCACCGTGCGCGGCCAGATGGTGCGGACCGTGGTGAAGGACATCCGCGAAGCCGGCCGCAACACGCAAGGGGTGAAATTGATCGAGCTGGAGGCCGAGGACAAATTGCAGGCGATCGCCCCGGTGATCAACGAGGACAAAGGCGACAGCGACGAGCCTGCCCCGCCGCCGCCAGCGGGTTAAGGACGAATCCGGGTGAAGCAAGGCGCGTGGTAGCCGCAGGTTTCAACCTGCGGTCAAAAAGGGGTCGGTTCTTACTATTGACTACTCTTCGGGAAATCGCATCCGCCAGGGGGCAGGCCAGTCGCCGTGCCGGCCAACGGAATGGCGGTGGCAGTGGTGAGTAGACATTAGTAAGAACTGACCCCTTCTTCGACCAGAGCCCAACGGCCGGTCGCCATTTTTCATTGGTCAGTCTTGAATCGCTGAGTTGGTGTTCGCGATCCCTGCTGCCTCGGGATCGACGCGCTTCAATGCTTCCGCTGCCGCGTCGCGAACGCTGAACCAGCGGTCGTGCAGCGCGAGTCTCAGCGCCGGAACCGCTTCACGCGCCGCGGGGCCGATGCCGGCCAGCGCCGCCGCCGCCGCCTCGCGCAGCCGCTCATCGTCGTCGCGCAGCAAGTCGGTGAGCGCCGGCACCGCGGCCTTGGCCGCCGGGCCACAGCGACCGAGAAATGTGGCGGCCGCGAGCCGCACGGTGTCCACCGAGTGTTCCGAGTCGTCCTCACGAAAACTGAAAGTCTGGGTATAGCGGAGCGGTGACGGTTGCGCCTCGGTTGCAGTCGAAGCTGCCGAAGAGTGTTTCAATTCCTCGATGCGGGACTGTTGCGCGTCGGCCGCCGCCGAAACTACCGAGGGCCGTTTCAATTCCTCGATGCGGAAGGGGATCATCGGCGCGATTTGCCCGTCGATCTTCCACAACGCCAGGGCGGCCGAATAGTGGGTCGGTCGATCCGGCGAAGCCAGCAAGCGGGTCAAGGCTGGCACTGCCGCCTTGGCCGGCGAGCCGAGTTCGGCGAGAATCTGCGCCGCGTTCACACGGACCTGCGCGTTCGCGCCGCCGAGCGCAATGACCAGCGGCGGGACGACCAACCCGGGATTGCGGCTCAGCCCGATCAGGGATTCCTTGACGGCCTCCTGCACGCGCGGACTGGAATCCGCCAGCTTCTGGGTGAGGGCTGGAACGACCTCGCGGGCGTGGGCACCCGCGCGTAGCAGCATTCGCGCGGCGCCCGCCCGCACGGGCGCGGACGGATCACTCAAGAATTGGAGACCTTCGTGGAGGAGCGTGGGCCGCAAGGGACCGCAATTCCAGGTGTAATTCCGCATCGCCGTTCCGGCTGCTTCCCAGGCAACGGCCGAGTCCGGATCGCGCATCAGATTGAACAACGCGGGGACGGCCTGGGGGTCATCGCCGGCGACCGTGCCGAGCGTATCCAGCGCGCTGCTCCGGAGCCTCGCGGTAGCAAGGCCACGGGGTAAGATGTGACCGTACGTGCGATACCCAAACGTGCCGGTAGGCATCGACGGCCCGTGTTCGGAAAGCGAGAAGCCATTCGTGCTCACGTAGCGCGGGTCAGCATTGGCGATGTGGATCAGAATAGGCACAGCGGCACGCGCGGGTGGGCCGATGTTTCGGAGCAGCGCCATCGCGTCATACTCCTCTTGCGCGGGAGACCTCGGGATCGGCAAGCGCACGTGGAACAGCTCGTCCAATCGGCGCAGGTTATCGCGATAAAGCCGCCGAATGACGGA
>JAGWYX010000517.1 GCA_018969165.1 Verrucomicrobiota bacterium | reverse complement strand
CCGTCGGCGAAGCGCGCCAGGGCGTCCTGGGTCTTGGCCACGATCCGCGCGTAGAGTTCGTCGAAATAGAAGCGTTGCCGCATCGCGTGCGACAGGGCGGCGAGGTTCTCCGGCAATGGGTCCTCGCTCGCGTCGCGATAGAATTCCATCGCCGCCAGGAACCCGAAGGCGATCGCGCCCAGGCCGAACAAGCCGACCAGCGGCGCCTCGTCGAATGGGGCCAGCGCCGCCTGATACCAGGGCAGAGCCGCACTGACGCTTGCGGGAGCCAGTTGCTTGCCATATTCGCCCTCGATCCCCCAGAAGCCGCCCAGCAGGCTCGCCGCGGCCAGCAGCAGCAACGGCACCGTCATGACCTTGGGCGACTCGTGGGCGTGCGCCGGGGCCTCCGATTTGACCGGGCCAAGGAAGGCGACGAACACCAGCCGGAACATGTAGAAAGTCGTTAATGCCGCGACGACGATGCCGACAACGAACAACCCGATGCTCTGATGGTAAGCGGTGGCCAGGATGGCGTCCTTGCTGAAGTAACCGCTGAAGGGCGGCACACCGCACAAGGCCAGGGTTCCGACCAGGAACGTCCAGAACGTGACCGGCATGCGCCGGTGCAAGCCGCCCATCCGCCAGATGTCCTGCTCGTGGTGCAGGGCGACGATCACCGAACCGGCGCCCAGGAACAAGAGCGCCTTGAAAGAGGCGTGCGTCGTCAAGTGATACATCGCCGCCGTCGGGCCGTGCAGCCCCACCGCCATCACCATGTAGCCCAGTTGCGACAGGGTTGAATAGGCCAGGATGCGTTTGATGTCGTCCTGTTGGACGGCGATCGCCGCCGCCAGCAGCGCGGTGATCCCGCCCGTCCAGGCGATCACGTCGAGGGCGGTCAATCCGCCGAGCCAGGCCAGGCTCGCCGGCCAGGCCGGTGTGGCCGTATAGAGGAAGAACACCCGGCAGAGCATATAAACACCGGCCGCCACCATCGTCGCGGCATGGATCAACGCGCTCACGGGCGTCGGGCCTTCCATGGCGTCTGGCAGCCACACGTGAAGCGGGAACTGGGCCGATTTGCCGACCGCGCCGCAAAAGACCAGCAACCCCGCCACGGTGGACCAGGTGCCCAGGGCGCCGGGACTTTTAAACAGCCGACCTTGCAGGTACTCGAAATTCACCGAGCCGAGCACCGCCCAGATCAACAGGATGCCCACCAGGAAGCCGAAATCGCCGAGCCGGTTGCAAAGAAAGGCCTTTTTGCCGGCATCGGCCGCCGCAGGGCGTTCGTACCAGAAACCGATCAGCAAATAGCTCGAGACCCCGACCAATTCCCAGCCGATGTAGAGTTCAACAAAATTATTGGCCAGCACGATCAGCAGCATCGAGAAGGTGAACAGGCTCAGCTTGGCGAAGTATCGGCCCAGGCCGCGGTCCTCGCGCATGTAACCGAAGGAATAGACGTGGATCGCGCCGCCCACGCCGGTCACCACCAGCAGCATCATCAGGCTCAAGGGATCCAGGCGCAGGCCGAACTCGATTTTCAGATGGCCGACGGTGAGCCAGTCGAGCGTAGTTTGGGCGGAGGTCGTCTCGCCGAGCGCCAGGAAGAGGACCACGCTCACCAGGAAGGAGACCACGACCGCGCCGATGGAAAGTTGCGCGCTGAGTTTTCCGTCCCGCCGAGTGAACAGCGTGATGGCAACCGCAGCCGCCAGCGGTGGCAGCAAGGTGATCCAGGCCAGGGCTTCCAGGTTCATGGGTCAGAGCTTGAGAGTCGCCAAATCCTCGACGTGGGCGGACCGGTGTTTGCGGTAGAGCGCGACGATCAACGCCAGGCCCAGCGCCACCTCGGCGGCGGCCACGGTGATGATGAAGAACACCATGACCTGGCCGTCGAGATGACCGTTAAACCGCGAGAAGGCCACCAGCGCCAGGTTGGCCGCGTTGAGCATCAGTTCGAGCGACATGTAGATGACCAGGAGATTGCGCCGCGCCACCACGCCGAGCAGGCCCAGGCTGAACAACAGCAGGCTGACGACCAGGTAATGTTCGAGGCCGATGGTCATGGTTTCATTTCAGCTCCTTCTTGCTCAGCAGGACCACCCCGACCATGGCGACCAGCAGCAGCACCGAGACAATCTCGAACGGCAACAGGTAGGCGGTGAACAGCAGTTTGCCCAACGGGACGGTCCCCCCCTCGACGCCGGGGGCCGACGCGACGCCGGTGGGCTGGGAGGCGTAGATCGACCGCGCGCCAATCAGCACGATCGCCGCGACCGAGACGAGGCCGGCGGCCAGACCGAGCCACTTGATTTTGCGCCGCTCCTCCTCTTTCAAATCCAGCAGCATGATGACGAAGAGGAACAGGACCATCACCGCGCCGGCATAGACGAGCAACTGGACCGCCGCCAGGAAGAAGGCATGCAGGAGCACGAACAACCCCGCCAGCGAGGCGATCGTCAGCACCAGGAACATGGCGCTGTTGACCGGGTTGCGGCTCAGCGGGTTGGCCACCACCAGCAGACCGCACAGCAGGGTCAGCGCCGCGAAAATGTAGAACAGGAAGGTCTCCATGCGCTTAGGTCACCTCCGGTTCCAAGTCCGAAGTCCGAAAGAAACCCGCAACTCGACTTCCGAGCAGCGAATCAACGCGACGCGGGCCAAGTCCCATCCGAATTCGGATCTCGAGCCGCGGATTTCGGTCTTCCATCGGCTCTCGGCCCTTCGAGCTTCGGGCATTGACCGTCGGCCTTCCTTTGGACCTTGGACTTTGGACTTTGGACTTCATGCCAGCTTAACAGGAAAGACCCCTTGCGCCCGGGCCTCTTCGGCTTTGTGTTTCCATTTTTGGATGCGGTCCTGATGGGTGCCGCCGAGGGCGAGCAGTTTTTCCTTATTGTAAATCATCTGGGCACGGCTCGAACCGGTGAGCGAGTAATCCTGCATCAGGAAGATCGCTTCCTCGGGGCAGACCTCCTGGCAGTAGCCGCAGAAAATGCAGCGGAGCATGTTGATCTCGAATTCCAGCGGCATCTTCTCGGCATTGGGCCGGTCGGCGGCGGGGCCGGCCGGTCCAGGGGGCGTGATCTTGATCGCCTTGGGCGGGCAGACAAATTCGCAGAGCTGGCAGGAGACGCATTTGGTGCTGCCCTCCTGGTCGCGGACCAGGTAGGGCGCGCCGCGGTAACCGGGCGGCACCACCCATTTTTCCTCGGGATACTGCATCGTCACCTTCTTGCCGAAGAAATGGCGCAGGGTGACTTTGAACCCGCCGATAATGGCCGGCAGGTAAAGCCGCTCCCAAAAAGTCAGTCTGTCGCGCTTGACGATCATGTCTCATTAACACTCCGCTTCAGCGGGGTGCAAACATGGGCCGAGGACGGTTGAAACCGTTTCACAAATAAGCTCAATTCAGCAGATACGCGGAGAGTTTCACCGCGGCTGGATTCGACAACATGGGACGGCGCTCCAGCGTTGCCCACACCAGGTGCAGCCAGACCCGCGAATAAGCGTGGAGGGACATGGGCTTTCGTCATTCGTCGCATTTGTCTATTGCAGGAAGACTATTAAAACAGTTTCTCGGGACTTGTCCGTCGTAGTCACCCCACTGAAGCGGGGTGTTAATGAAAGCTGCGCACTCGGCTCATCGCTGCGCCTGATGTGTTCGTGACAGGTCATCGGCTTAATGATTGTGTCCACTTACTGGTTCCGTCGTAGTAAAATCAAGATTGCATCCACAAAACCGCCGCCGTGAGCACGATGTTCGCCAGCGCCAGCGGGATGAACCGCCGCCAGCCCAGGTCCATCAATTGGTCATACCGGAACCGCGGCAGCATCCAGCGCACCCACATGATGCCAAAAACCAGCACCGCCAGCTTCACCCCGAACACCGCCAGGTGCGCGATCCCGCCCGCCAGCGTCGTCGCCGGCTGGTTCAGCCCGAACCACGGCAGGGTCCACCCGCCGAAAAACAGCGTCACCATC
>JAGWYX010000516.1 GCA_018969165.1 Verrucomicrobiota bacterium | reverse complement strand
CGGGGCCAAGGACGCGCGGTATGTTCCCGGCCAACTCGAACTCCTGGGCGGGACCCGCGGCGGGCCGCAGCGCAAATACAAGGAACTCGAGACGGACCTCACGGTGGCGGACCCCGCCCATCCGGTCGTCGCCGGCCTGGAGCATTTCCGCATCTTCGATGAGTTCTATTACCACCTGGACCTGGTCCAGCCCTCCCCGCGGTTTCACATTTTGCTGACGGCGCGGATTGACGGGAGGGACGAACCGGTCTGCTGGGCCTGGGACCGACCCGACGGCGGACGCTCGTTCGGCTTTGTCGGAATTCACTTCCATCGGAACTGGCGGCGGGCCGAATACCGCCGTTTGGTGGTCCAGGGCATCTTGTGGTCGCTGAAGTTCCCGGTGCCGCAGGGCGGCGTGGACGTCAATCTGGACCCCCGTTTCCTGGAATTGAAACCGCCGGCTCGTTCGCCGCACCAAGGTCCGCCGCGGCCGGGCTAGCGGGCGGGGCGGGTTCCCACGGTTTGACGGCGGGGTGATCCGCCGTTTAGATTGAGCCACCGGAAAGGCAGCCATGCGCGCCGCGACTCATACGACTCATATTGTCATCTACGACGACCAGTGTCCGATGTGCACGTTCCAGATGCGTGTGCTGACGTGGCTGGATTGGTTGCACGTCGTGGAGCTGCTGCCGCTTTCGCATCCACGCGCGGCGGAGGTCGCGCCCGGCCTCGAGCGAGCCAGCCTCCTGGAGGCGATCCACTGCGTCACGGCTGACGGCCGGATTTACCGCGGCGCGCGTTGCATCCGGTTCATTGGCCTGCGTCTGCCGTTGCTGGTGCCCGTGGCGCTATTCCTGTGGCTTCCGGGGGTGATCTGGATCGCCGAAAAGCTCTACCGCTGGGTCAGCCGCAACCGGTATATCCTCAGCCGCGTCTTCGGATGCAAGGAGGCCTGCGCCATCCTGCCCGAGCGCCGGCGGGAGAAAACCGTCGATTCCGCGCCGGGCGAGCCTTGAGGGACGGCACCCGTGGCGCTCCCGGTCGCGTCAAGTCTAGCGTCGCGTCTCGCTGACACCCTGGCCCTGGCGCGAAGCCAATTGTTGTCGGCGCGGGCGCCCACCGGGGTTTGGACGGGCGAGTTATCCTCCAGTGCGCTTTCCACCGCCACGGCTGTTTGCGCCCTGGCCGTGGTCGCGCGCGCCGCGCCTGCCGGCATGCCGCATTTCGCCGCCCACGTATCCGAGGGTCTGGCCTGGCTGACAGCGCATCCCAGTGCGGACGGGGGATGGGGTGACACGGTCGCCAGCTCCAGCAATCTCAGCACCACCGCCCTGGCCTGGGCCGCCTTCGGCGCCGTGCCGGACGCCGACGCCAAATATCGGGCCGCCGTCGAGCGTGCCGAGGCCTGGTTGATTCGCTGCGCCGGCGGGCTGGACGCGGCACAGTTGGCGCGGGCGATCATCCAGCGGTACGGCAGGGATCGGACTTTCTCGGTGCCGATCCTGACCCTGTGCGCGCTGGCCGGGCGGTTGGGACCAGGCCGCGCGGCGTGGCGCTGGGTCTTGCCGTTGCCGTTCGAGCTGGCGGCTTGCCCGCGCCGGTGGTTTGCCGCCCTGCGCCTGCCGGTCGTCAGCTACGCCTTGCCGGCCCTGATCGCCATCGGCCAGGCGCGCCACCATCACCGGCCCACGCGCAATCCGTTCACGCGCCTCCTCCGCGCGTTGACGCGCGCACGAACCCTGGACGTGCTGGCGGAAATTCAACCCGCGAGCGGCGGTTTTCTCGAAGCCACGCCGCTGACCAGCTTCGTGGTAATGAGCCTGGCAGGCAGCGGTCAGGCCAACCATCCGGTGACGCGCAAGGGCGTCGAGTTCCTGCTGGCCTCGGCGCGGCCGGACGGGAGCTGGCCCATCGACACCAACCTGGCGACGTGGGTGACGACGCTGGCGGTCAACGCGCTGGGCACGGAACTCCCCCGCGAGGAGCGTCCCGCGATCCGCGCCTGGCTGCTCGCCCAGCAATACCAAGGCGAGCATCCCTACACGCAGGCCGCCCCGGGCGGCTGGGCCTGGACGGATTTGCCGGGCGGAGTTCCCGATGCCGACGATACCGCCGGGGCGCTGCTGGCCCTCCGGACCCTGGGGCAGGACGACGATCAGGTCCACAAGGCCGCCATCGCCGGGGTACGGTGGCTGTTGGATTTGCAGAACCGCGACGGTGGCATCCCGACCTTCTGCCGCGGTTGGGGCCATTTGCCGTTCGACCGCAGCAGTCCGGACCTGACGGCGCACGCGGTCCGGGCGTGGACGGCCTGGCGCGACGACCTGCCGCCAGCGCAACAGCGTCGCGTGCGAAACGCACTGGCCAAGGCGGCGCGCTACCTGGCCCGGACGCAACGTCCGGACGGCGCCTGGCTCCCGCTCTGGTTTGGCAACCAGCACGCGCCGGATGAAGCCAATCCGACCTACGGCACGGCCAAAGTCCTCACCGCAATGGGCGATTTGGATGCGCGCGAGTTTCCGGAAATCGGCCCGCTGCTGCGACGGGGCGCGGAATGGCTGATGGCGGCCCAGAACCAAGCCGGCGGCTGGAGCGGCGCGCGCGCCGGCCCGGTGTCCATCGAGGAAACCGCGCTGGCGGTCGAGGCCCTGGCGATCGTGGCCAAATCCACCGGCGGCGGGACCTTCGGGGAATCGTTGCCGCAAGCGCTGGAGCGAGGCACGGGCTGGTTGCTCGAACAGGTCGAGAGCGGCGCGTGGAAGCAGCCGGCGCCGATCGGATTCTATTTCGCGAAGCTGTGGTACTTCGAACGGCTGTATCCGATGATCTTCACCGTCGCGGCCCTGGCGAGGGTCGCCTCGCTGCCTATGGCGCGTGCGTCTTCGCCGTGATGATGCGCCCGGCCAGAAACGGGATGATCTCGCGTTCGTTGGCGTGAGCGACGGTGAACGTGACCAGCACGAACCTGGTGCCGCCCGGCAGCTCGAGGTAGGCCGCGTCGTGGCGCACCTCGCCGGTCCAACCGGCCTTGGACCACAACTTGCCGCCCGGCGGCACCGCGGGCCCGGTGAACCCATGCGCCTGGTCATCCGGGTCGCTGCTCTTGCCGAACGGATCGCGCGCCAGCAAGCGCCGCATCGCGGCGGACCGCGCGCCCGACACCGCTCGACCGGTTGCAATCTCGGCCAGCAGCCGCGCGGTGGTGTCGGTGGTGAGTTGGTTGCGGTTTTCGTAGTGGGGTCCGACAAATACGCGCTCGCGACCATAGGGGCCTTCGCACCAGGGCTTCTGGTTGGCATTGATGCCGGCGTAGCCCAGCGCGGCGAAATAGCGGTTCACCACGTTGCGCTTCCAGGACCAGTCCTGCATCTCCACCGCGGGCAACTCGGGCCCGCTGGTCGTGCCCGTCAGCACGTCCACCACGTAATGCGTCGCCTCGTTGTAGGAATCGACAATCATGTCGTGGAGCGCCCGCTGCAGCTCCGGCGTGTCCTGCAGCCGGCCGTCTTCCAGCCAGCGCTGAGCAGCAACGAGGTAAAACAGCTTGATGACACTGGCCGGATAGAAAGGCGCGTTGCCCCGGTAGCTGCCCTGTCGGGGTTGCCGGGCATCGCGCAGGTCGATGAGCGTGACGGCGAGCTGGTTGGTCGTCAGCTTCTGGACGGCGAACCGCTCAACCGTCGCCCGCACGGCGGAGTCCACCAGGCGCGCGAGGTGCTCGTCCGGAACGGGCAGGACCGGTCCAGCCGGCGGTTGTCCGAAAACAGCGGTCACGGCCAACAAGCTGCAACTTCCGGCCAGGCAGCACAAGCGTAGGCGGTAACCCCGAAAATTGGCGGGGCGCAGTGTCCTCGCTGCGCCGCGGGCGGCGGGCTGAGGACAGCCCGCCCGACCGCGTGAAGTGAGGCTCATGGGAAGGGGTGTCCTCGAAGGGGATGGGGGATTCATGAGGAAGGCGCAGGTTTCAGAAAGCGGATCACCGAATCGCCGTGGCGGAGCAGCTTG
>JAGWYX010000515.1 GCA_018969165.1 Verrucomicrobiota bacterium | reverse complement strand
ACGAGCTACCCTGGGTGCCATATCGACAAAACGATCATCAACCCTGAAAGGGTTGAATCCAATGAACCGTGCGCGCCCTACCCCACCCGCAAATCCGGCGTCGCGAAGACCCGGCCGCTCCGCGACTCCGGCGAGCGGAAGGCTCCGAGCAATCCCGCAACCAGCAGGTCGCGCGTGGGCGGCCACGGCGCCCGACCCGAACGGAAAAAATCCTCGACGGCCGCCGCCAGCAGGTTGAAGTGCGCCTGGGCCGGTTCAGCGGGACGGTAGAGTTGCGCCGAGATCACCGCGCCGTCCGCCGTCGCCACCGCGAAATTGTTATCGGCCACGACGCCATCCAAGACCAGGATTGCGGTGCGCACTCCGTCCCGATGCCGCAGGAGCCACCCGCGCGGATTTCGCGCGAGGCCCGGCACCAAGCCGAGCCCGACGATGTCCTGCGTGCGACCGTCCTTGACCGGGTCGCCCTGAGGCGAGTCCGACCTCGAGATTGCCGCCACCAGCAAGCGCTCCGGCCATTGCCGCTCCTCGCGCGCTCGCCAGACGCCCTCGCCTTCGAGGTACCGCACGCTCGCCACCCCGGTTTCACCGCCGCGCCGGCGTTCGAGAATCGGCAACAACCCTTCGAGCGCGTCCAGCTCGGCGTCGGGAGTTGGTCCTTGAACCACAATCAACGCCTCTTTGACTCGCGCCCTCGACGGGAGATCGATGTCCGGGAGTCGATAGGTTACTGCCGTCGCGGTGCCGGAGAGCAACGCCAGGTTCCCGGAGGGTGCAATGTCGGAGATTGCGCCGGTGGACAATCCCTTACCCGGCCTTCGGTCACCCTCTCCCATCCGATGGGCAAGGGTCTGCCGCGTCGCCGCCAATGCTCGAAACTCTCTCGCCGCGGCGAGCGAATTGGCCAGCGCGCCGCAGACGAACACCGGTGCGCTCGCCGGCACGCGCTGCAACACCTCCCGCAACAGCGCCTCGTTCGCCTCGGCCCCGCGGCCGCGCCACGCCACCACCACCGCGTCGGCCTCGGCCACCGCCTCCGAGAGGTTGGGCCTCACCCTCAAACCGAAATCGCGCACACGCCGCTCGATGTCGGCATTCCCAGCGGCACCGGACGCGACATGCACGGAGATATCCACCTTTTCGAGGCGATGGAATGCCCCCTCCCGCGGGTAACCGGCCAGGAACCGGTCCAACAATTGCTGCGCCGGTGTGCGCAGCGCGAATTCCTCGAGCACGAACGCGATCCTTTTGAGCGCGCGCGGCATCAGGCCCTCCAGAAGTTGGATTTCACCGGCGCATGGTAGCGCACGTCCAGATACGGCGTCTCGATCCGGACCTGCCCGCGATACAGCGAGTCCACCGCCGAAAGCGTCAGGCCAGATGTCAACAGCGTGCGCTCGACCGGGTACGGGGCCTGGCCGGTCAGGATCATTTGCTCGATGTGGTGCGCCAGCGGGTTGAAAAAGTCCGCCAGCGTCGTCCGCACCGGCGGCATCGGCAGATACATCTGGCACGAAACAATCTCGCCAGTGTCTCGGACCAGCCCCGCGTAGGTGAAATCCTCGACCAGCCCGTTCAGCATAAACAACGTCGTCCGCAAGCCGTCACGGTGCTCGATGAAATAAGCCACCGCCTCGGGGCTGGCTTCGCGCACCCAGTCGAGGTCGGGAACAAAACAAGTGTAACCGGGGCGCGCCCGGCAGATGTGGCTCCGAGCCAAAGCCGCAAACAGCAACCGCCGCGTCGCCACTCGAGGCTCGAGCATCTCCCAGACCTTCGGCCCGCGCACGGCCTGAACCGAGCGCACGCCGGTTTCCCCGCCCTGCCTCCGTTCGGACATGCACTGGGCGGTCTCCAGGCCATGGAAGTCATACGAATCGATTCCGCCATAGCCGACGCACAGGCTCTCCTCGAGCACCGTGCCCAATGGCAATTCCGTGACCGGAATCCGCCAGGTCACCGGCAACGACGAACCGGCCAGAAACGGGAACCCGAGCCGTTTCGAGTCCGCCACCATCTCGACGCACTCGGACCACTGGGTCGAGAGATGTTTGTCGTTGAATACCGGCACGGCGCGGCCGCTGGCTTCGAAGACGCCCATGACGTGTTTGAAGAATTTATAGCGCGGATAATGCGTCTGCCCTTTCTCGTTCCGCGGATAATCGCCGTGCTCGCCGATGATCACCACGCCATCGACCGCCAGTTTTTGACCGCCGAGCGTCACCGCCTCCTCGATCGTCGGATAAATGGTCAGGCCGTGGCGACGCGCCCGCTCCCGGCTCAAGTCGTCCGCGGGCACTTGATCCACGTACAGGCCCGCCAGTTCGAACGGTGGATGATGAAACTGGCCGTGCCACCCGTAGCCTTCGGTGAAACGGTCCACGAAATGTTGCGCGTGCGACATCTTCCGCACCACCGTGGCGATGAGCGCAATCCGCTTCCGCCGCGCTCCGGACCGCGCGGGAATCCCCGGAGCAGTCTTGCAGGCCGACGCCAACGCCGCCAGACCCACCGTGGTTGCCGACGACCTCGCGATGGACGAAACGAATTCGCGCCGGGTGATGGCCTCGCTTCGTGTCCGCGCGGGCGGGCGGGGTGTCGGTTTCGGATGCTTCACGCTCGTCACTGGGTTCGAGCAGGGTGGGAACCCGCTGCAACCAAGTCAAGTCCTACTATTCAGGTCGGCACGGCGTGCCGCGCCGTCCCGACCTGAATAGTTACCTCGAGTTTTACCCCTGGTCCTTTTGCCGCCGAGGGCGGTTCACGGTCCCGGTTCAAGCGCAAATGTAAACGGAGACCTTCCATGAACGGGATGGGGGCGCCTCCTCCCCGGCCCTCTGCTCCGCTGGCAGCGGAGGAGAAGGTGTGTTGCCCGCGCGCCGGCAGCGACCTCGAGACGGCGACCAATTCTCCTTCTCCCATCCGCTGGGAGAGGGTCGAGGTGAGGGGCCGTCTGGGTTTACGGCCCCAATGCGCCATCGCGAGCGGAGGTTTCCCAAGGAACCGACTCGCGGCAGGGGCCAAGCTGCCGCTCCGCCCGGAGCGCGGCGGACGCAGGCTGAAGCCTGCGGCTACGGGCACCCGGCGGCGCGGCCGCACCGCCCGACGGCCGACCGGCAGGTCGGCCCTGCCAGTTTCATTCAGAGGGAACAGCCGGCTACGGCCTCTGAACTTCCTGAAGTCTCATTCGCCATCGCCACCCGGGATTCTTCGGCCTCCACCGATCCGACCGAAGCCTCCGACAGCAGCCCATTCTCACTGTCCCATCCGACGCCTGAAAGCCGGAGTCAGAGTCCCAACAAGCCAATAGCCGGGACCGACCCCGTTGATGAAATCCGCGCCTGCATCGAGGGCGACCTGGTCGTGGACTGGGCGGCGGCTCGCACGACCAACGGCTTGCAAGGCATCCAGGGGATCGACGCCCGCCACCTGGTCATCATGACCCGGCGCGGTCCCCCACCCTTCCAACCCGTGCTGACCGCCACCATCCCGGCGCCCAAAGACTCGTTCCCGATCGACCCGCTGATTATTTACGATCTCGAGGGCAACGGTCTGCCGGAAATCATTCTCCCGGCCAAGAACCTTCTCTATCGTCGCCACGGTCCGGACCGCTACGCGCCCGAGCCGCTCTGTCGCTATTCACCCGGGCTCGTCCAATCCGCCGTGATCGCGGACTTTGACGGCGACGGCTTTGCGGATCTGCTTTGCGCGAAAGCCCAAGGATTGCTGCTGTTCAAAGGTTCGCCCCAGGGCACCTTCGACCAGCCCGGCCAATTGGTGTGGGCCGCACAGCCGCCATTGAAAGACGTCATGGCCATCACCTGCGGCGACATTGACCACGACGGAGACCTCGACGTGTTCCTGGCCCAATACGACGTGCCGACGCTGGGCCAGATGCTGCGCCCGCATTACTACGACGCCAACGACGGTTACCCCGCCTACTTGCTGCTCAACGACGGGCACGGCCATTTCACCGACGCAACCACCGC
>JAGWYX010000514.1 GCA_018969165.1 Verrucomicrobiota bacterium | reverse complement strand
GACGCCGTACGCAAACACGGCCATCGCCATCGTCGCGAGCACGTAAAAGAGCGTCTGCGACGACGGCGGGATGTTGCCGAAGGTTTCGCGGGTGGGCGTCATCCCGGCTTGAGCTTGGCGATCAACTCCGGCACGACTTCATACACGTCGCCGACCAGGCCGTAGTCCGCCACCTCGAAGACGGGCGCCTCCGGATCCTTGTTCACGGCGACAATCACCCGGGTGTCCTTCATGCCCGCGAGATGCTGGATCGCGCCGGAGATTCCGAGGGCGAAGTAGAGGTTGGGCGCGACGACTTTGCCCGTCTGGCCGATCTGGAGCGAGTTGGGTGTGATCCCAGCGTCCACCAGCGCGCGCGACGAGCCGACGGCCGCGCCCAGTGCGTCGGCCAACCCGCCCACCAGCCGCTCGAAATCATCGGCGTTCCGGATCGCCCGTCCGCCCGACACGACGATGGGCGCCTCGGTGGCATCCGGGCGGCCTGCCGCTCGCCCTTCGCGCGCCACGAACTCGATTTGGTTCGGCAGCGTCGCTCCATCCACTGGCACCGCGACGACCGGTGCGGCGCTCTCCGTCGGCGGCGGCGTGGCAAAGGCAGCGGCGCGCACGGTGAGGAACTTGAGCGGGCCGTCCAGCTTCACCGTGGCGAGGGCATTGCCGGCGAACAGGACGCGCTTGAAAGTGAAATCGCCGCCGTCGGGCCACACGTCGATGACGTCGCTCAACATGCCGGTGTCGAGCAATCCCGCGGCACGTGGCAGGATGTCTTTGCTGAAGGTGGATGCGGCGGCCACGACCATTGTCGCGCCGCGTCCGCGAACGACGCCGGCAATCACCGCCGCGAACTTGTCTGCGAGCGGATGCCGGAGCGCGGGGTCGTCGGCGGTGAGCACGCTTACCGCGCCACAATGCCGCAGCGACTCGGCGACGCCCGCGACACCGTGGCCGAGAACGAGCACTTCGAACTGACCGCCGGCCGCGCTACCGACCTTCCGTGCAAAACCGGTCGCGGCCAACGTGGCGGCCTTCAACTGGCCTTGATCATGTTCGGCAATGACGAGGATCTGCGGCATGGCTTCTAAATCACCTTTGCCTCGTGGCGCAGCTTGTCCAGGAGTTCGTCCACGCTCCTCACCCGCGCGCCGGCCTGGCGGTGCGGCGGCGCCTCGAGCCGCAACAGCTTTGTCCGCGAGACCGCTCCCGCGCAGAAGTCGGTCAGCGGGAGGACCTCCAATGGTTTCTTCTTCGCCTTCAGGATGCCGGGCACCGAGACGTAACGCGGCTCGTTGAGACGCAGGTCGGTCGTCAGGACGGCGGGCAGCGTTACGGTGACGGTCTCCAGGCCGGCATCGGTTTCGCGGCCGCAGCGGGCGCGACTGGCGTGATCGAGCAGTTCGAGCTTCGAGACGAACGTGGCCTGGCCGAGGCCCAGCAGGGCCGCGAGCATCTGGCCACACTGGTTGGAGTCGTCGTCAATCGCCTGCTTGCCCATCAATACGAGCCCCGGCTGCTCGCGCCGGAACAGCGCCGCCAGCACCTGCGCGACCGCCCGCGGATCCAGATCGGCGTCCGAGCGGATGAGAACCGCGCGGTCAGCGCCCATGGCGAGGCCGGTGCGGAGCTGTTCCGCGCACGCCTCCTCGCCGATGCTCGCGACGACGGTCTCGATGTCGCCGAATTTTTCTTTCAGCCGAAGCGCTTCCTCGAGCGCGATCGCGTCGAATGGATTCACCGAGAATTTCACGCCATCCGTCTCAATGCCGGAGCCGTCGGGCTTGACGCGTATCTTCGTGTCGGCATCCGGAACCCGTTTGAGAGGGACGAGGATTTTCACGGAGTCAATGGGTCAGCGGGGCGGGGGTGGAATCCGGCGTCCGGGATGTGCCGGTCAATTGAAAGCCTTGAAAATGCCCGCTGCGCCCATGCCGCCGCCGACGC
This sequence comes from Verrucomicrobiota bacterium, assembly GCA_018969165.1. Taxonomy (GTDB): domain Bacteria; phylum Verrucomicrobiota; class Verrucomicrobiia; order Limisphaerales; family JAGWYX01; genus JAGWYX01. The sequence goes on along the minus strand of JAGWYX010000514.1, from coordinate 2,054 downwards.
ACATGGTGACCAGGCCGTAACGGCCCTGGCGGCGGCGGAGTTCGTTGACGATCGAGACGGTCAGCTTCGCGCCGGTCGCGCCGAGGGGATGGCCGAGCGCGATGGCGCCGCCGTTCACGTTGAGCCGGTCTGCCGGCAGTTTGAGTTCGCGCACGACGGCGAGCGCCTGAACGGCGAAGGCTTCGTTCAACTCGATCAGGTCAATGTCCTCCAGCTTCAGCCCAGCCTGCCGGAGCGCCTTGGGGATCGCCGCCACCGGGCCGATGCCCATAATGCCGGGCGGCACGCCCGCGACCGCGTAGGTGACAAAGCGCGCCAGGGGTTTCAAGCCCAACGCCTGCGCCTTCTCGCCGGAAACAAGCAGCACGGCGGCGGCCCCGTCGCTGCGTTGCGAGGCGTTGCCGGCGGTGACCGTGCCGCGCGGGTTGAAAGCCGGTTTCAGGGCCGCGAGCTTTTCCAGCGAAGTGTCCCGCCGCGGGCCTTCGTCGATGTCGAAGGTGAACTGGCTCACGCCGCGTTGGCCATTGCCGTCGAGGCGGACTTCGCGCACCGGGACGGAGACGCATTCGGCCTTGAAGTAGCCGGCGTCCACGGCGGCGACAGCTTTCCGGTGGCTTTCGAGCGCAAAGCGGTCCTGGTCTTCCCGCGACACGGCGTACGTTTGCGCGAGATTTTCGGCGGTCAGGCCCATCGCGAGGTAGGCGTCGGGCAGCTCGTCCACCAACCGGGGATTCGGCGTGGTCCGGAAGCCGCCCATCGGAACCTGGCTCATGCTCTCGGCGCCGCCGGCGAGGATCACCTCCGCCGAGCCGCAGAGGATGCGCTGCGCGCCCAGGGCGATGGCCTCAAGACCCGAGGCGCAAAACCGGTTCACGGTGACGCCCGGCACCAGGTCCGGCAGGCCGGCGCGCTGCCCGGCGATGCGTGCGAGGTTCATGCCTTGCGAGCCTTCCGGCATGGCGCAGCCGAGAATGACATCCTCGACTTGCGCGGGATCCACTTGCGGGGCGCGGCGCAGAACTTCCTGGAGGCAAAGCGCGGCGAGGTCATCGGGACGAACGGTGCGAATCTTGCCGTCGGGCGCTTTGCCCAGCGGCGTCCGGACCGCGGAAACGATGAAGGCGTCTTTCATAGCTGGAGGCTGGATCGCGGAGGCTTCAGTTCCTGAGCGGCTTTCCGGTTTTGAGCGTGTGCTGGATGCGTTCGAGCGTCTTGGGTTCGCCGCAAAGGCTCACAAAGGCCTCGCGTTCGAGGTCGAGGATGTACTGCTCGGAAACGAAATGCGTCCAACTCAGGTCGCCGCCGCACAGGACGTAAGCGAGCTTGGTGGCAATCTTCTCGTCGTGCTCGCTGATCCGTCCGGCCCGGCGCATTTGAAAGAGGAGACACTTGAACATGGCCAGACCAGTCTGGCCGATGGCTGGCAGGTCGGCGCGCGGCGGCATGGGCCGGTAACCGGACGACGCGAGCTGCAGCACCCTGGCCTTGGCCTCGCCGATGAGCCAGTCCTTGTTCATCACGACCGTGGATTCGCCGGGTCGCGTGTAGCGGTATTTCAAGGCCTCGTGGGCGCTGGTGGAGACTTTCGCCCAGCCGAGGGTTTCCCAAGCGAACTTGACACCGGGGTAATAGTCGGCGTCCTCCGTGCGCGGGACCGTCTCCGTGCAGCGGAGGAGCATTTCCTTGGTGCCTTGTCCGGCCGGGATGAGGCCGACGCCAAACTCAGGCAGCCCCATGTAGGTCTCGGCGGCCAGGACGACGTGGTCGCAGCCCATCGCCATTTCGCAGCCGCCGCCCAGCGTGTAGTCGTGGCAGGCGGCCACCACCGGTTTCTCGAACCGTCGCAGCCCGCTCGTCGCCTCCTGGAAGCGGCGGATGAGGCGGTCGATCTCGTCCCAGTCCTGCTCCTGGATTTGGGTCGTCAGCAACAGGAGGTTCGCGCCGGCGGAGAAGTGGGGTCCCTGGTTGCCCAGGACCAGGCCGGTGAAATTGCGACTCACTTCTTCCAGCGCCTCGCGCAAGAGGCCGAGTTGATCGTCGCCGATGACATTCAT
>JAGWYX010000513.1 GCA_018969165.1 Verrucomicrobiota bacterium | reverse complement strand
CATTGCAGAGCCGACCGGAGCGCCGGCCGCCGGCCCGGCGCGTTGCGAGTCGGCCGGTACGGATTCAGGCCGGGCCGGCGGCCGGCGCTCCCGACGCGCGGTATCGACCAGGAGATTGTCGTAGAGCGCATTTTGCTGGCCGATCCAATGGGTCACGAAAAAATCATCGTCGCCATCGCGGTTCCAGTCGCCGGCGGCCAGGCCCATGCCGCTGCGGTAATCGGCCACACACGCCTTGTAGCTCAGGTCCTCGAACGTGCCGCCTCGGTTGTGGTAAAAGGCGTTGTCGGAGACGTCATTGGCGACGTAAAGGTCGAGCCAGCCGTCGTCGTCGAAATCGTACCACAGCGCGCTGAGGCTGCGGCCGGTCGGATCGCCGACGCCGAGTTTTTGGGCGACCTCGGTGAAGGTGCCGTCGCCATGGTTGTGGAAGAGCAGGTTCAGGGCGGGCTGGTAGGAGGAAGGATTGAGCGAGTAAGGCACGGCGGTGCTGAGCTGGAGCGAAGTGCGATTACGGTCGGCTTCATTCTCGGTGTACTGGACGTAGCCGCACACGTAGAGATCGAGTCGGCGATCGTTATCGTAATCACCCCAGGTCGCTCCGGACCAGAACCCGGGGCGATTGGGGAAGCGCGGGTCGCGGACGAATTTGCGCCGGCCGTTTTCGCCGGGCTCATTGTGGAAGAGGAACAGCGCGTTGTAACCAGTGACCACCAGGTCCAGCCAACCGTCGCCATCGTAATCGCCCCAGGCGGCGCCCATGCCGTGAATGCGCAACTCCGGGAAATCCTCGACCTTTCGAAACGTGCCGTCGCCGAGGTTCTCGTAGAGTTCGCACGGCGCGAGCTGGTTGGTGGGCGCATTCAGCGGTCCGCCGGCGCTGACCAGGAACAGGTCGTCAAAGCCGTCGTTGTTGAAATCGCCCCAAGCGGCACCGCAGCCCATGTCCTCGGGCAACTGCGAGGTTCGCTGGCCGACAAAGGTGCGGAACGCCGCCAGGCCGGCCGCCCGCGTCACGTCGGTGAGCCGCGGTTTGGGGGCGTCGGCGGGCAGATCGCGCGACAGGTTGCTGGTCAGATCAGTCTCCGCTTCGTCGGGCCGGTAGGGTTTGGGTCGGGTTCCAAGATAGACCAACCCACCGACGACCAATCCCAACGCGGCGACGGTTAGCAGGACCGCGGCCGTCACGCGCACGCGGCGGCGCCGCGGACTCAGTGGCGCCCGCACCGGTGCCGCCGGGCGCAATACCGGCGTTGCCGGCGGTGGCCTGGGGCTTGGATTCGATTCCGGGCTCATCGGCGCGGCCTCAAGGACGCGGCGGTCGGGCCAGCGCGACGGGTCGGGGTCGGCCCTGGTCGGTGCTGTTGGTGGTTTTGACCTCGACGGTGGCGGAGGCGTGGGTCACCTCGGTCACTGGCGCGGTGAGCGTGTTGGTTTCGCCGAACAGGAAGTTCAACAGGAACTGGTCCACCTTGCGATACTGGAGCGACACCGCGACGTGATAGGTGCCGGCGGGCCCCGGGGGCGGGACCTCGACGTGCTGAGTTTCCTGCCAACGATCTCCCTTCGGTTGCGGCGAGGCGGTGACGACGCTGGCCGGACATTGGATGGTGTATTGCACGGTATCCGAGTAGCCGGGGAACAAGGCGCGTCGGTAGCGCACGCCGACCATTTCCCAGAGGTTATGGCGATCGATCAGGTTGCCGTACTGGTCCACCGGCTCGGCCTTGAAGATGAACGTGCCCGGTTCGATGAAGTGCTTGGCGTCGCGCTGGCCGGAGTGATACACCAGGCGGCCGGCGTCGTCGGTGACGCGGACTTCGACCCAGCTCTGGATCAGGTCCAGCGGGCCCGTTGGGTAGTCGTGCCCGACCTTGTTCGAGGCGAGGACGACCCGCAGCGGGATGGGCTCGCCGGGCCGCACGCTGGCCGGCAGGTCCAGGGCCAGTTTCACGATGGGGCCCTCGGCCCATTTGTCGCGGATTTCCGGCACGTCAGTCTTGCCCTGGAGCCAGGCGTCGGTCAGGCGGGCCTGTTCCTGCCACCCCTCGAGCTTGAGCGCCTCCGGCATCAGTTTGTTTGACGCGATGAAGCGATGGCTGCGGTGTTTTCCGTCGCGCGGGCTGCGGTTGTAATCGGTGTCATCCCCCGCGGCCGGGTCGGTGGAATGGACCAGCGGCATGTGGCATTCGCGGCACTCGATGGTTTTGCGGGCGTCGCCTTTATGGTTCCAATGACTGGCGGCCCAATTATCATACTGGTTTTGCAGTTGGACCCAGCCGACGTGGTTGACCTCCTGATCGATGAACTGCTTGTGGCAGGCGGCGCAATACTCGGGTTTCTTATACATCCGCTTGCTCAACTGGTCGTGCTGACCGGGGTAAGCGCGGATCAGGAAGTCGCGCGCCACCCGGCCCCAGCCGTGGTCCTGCCATTGCCAGAGGTATTCGCGGGGCTGAGTCACCGTATAGTTGGCGTTGCCCTTGACATCGGTCGCGCGGATCGAGTGACAGCTCAAACACGAGATGCCCTCCTGGTAGCCCTGCAACGCCGTCAGGTTTTCCACAAACAGGTTTTTGGCCCCCGAGAACAGCGAGATCGGATCGTGGCAACCGCCGCAATAGCGCGTGGACTCGGGCCCGTTCTGCTTGGCCATGACCCCCTGGATCTTCTGGAACACCGTGTCCATGGCGGCGTAGCGGTGGGCGCTGGGTTCCCACTCGTGCAGAATCTGCTCGTGGCAGCCGGCGGTGCCACACGAGCGCGAGCCGGCCAGCGACCGCGCGTCGAAGGCCCCGCCAGTGTCGGTGCGCGCCAGGCTCGGCGCAAACGGCCGCTTGGCTCCCAACAGGAAGCTGTAGTCGTTCGGAAATGCGTTGCGATACCGGGTCCCGGAGTAAACGGCCGTTAGCACGCCGATGACCAGCAAGCCCGCCGCCGTCACGCCAAAGGTCTGCACGAAAAATCGGCGCGTGGCCGCCGGGGTTCCCTCCCGCCGCACGCGGAGGAAGGAGAAGAACACGTGCGGCAGGAGGGCACCAAGGGTCACAAACGTCGAGATCAAATGCGTTTGCCGCCACGCCGCTGAAGTGCGAATATCGAACAATCCCTCCCAGGTGACCACCAGGCCGGAGAGCGAACAGACCAGCAGGCCCGCCAGGCCGGTGAAACCGAGCAGCACGACGTGCGACAGCGCGTGGCGCCGGTAATCCAGCCAGTGATTGATGCAGTACCAGGCCAATGGCAGCAATGCGGCCACGCCGAGCAGGGTGTGGAGCAGCACACTCCATTGGATCGCCGCGTGGAATGGCGAGCAGGTGATCGCCAGGCCGGAGGCGCCTTCAAACAGCAGGACGGCCAGGCTGAGCTTGGCCAGACGGGAGCCCCAGCCGGTGCGGACCGGGTGCGGGACCGAGTTAAGTTGCGGGTGTGATTCCATATTGCCTCCGGAGCGGGATCAGGCCGGTCGCGGCGCGCGCCGGCGAGTCGAGATGACGATCAGGTCTTTCACGGGTTGACAGGTCCCAGTCCACCGCCAAACCGCGCGAGCCACCTTGATTCAGGTCAAACTAAACTGTTTATATAAATCAGTTTTCCTTACGCTGGACACCTAATCTCCCGGTTCACTTTTGCTGACGCGGCCGGTCGCCCGCAATGGTCCTGGGGCGGGCGCCGGGCGGGTCGGGGCGAAGCGGAGTCGGATGGGGGCGAAGCGGGGTTAGAGTTCGAGGGCGACGCGCACGACCAACCCCCCGAGGACTTCTCCCAAGTGCGGCGGTTGGCTTGCCCGCGTCGCCATCGGGTGGTGGCAGGCCAGGCAGGCCCGGCTGGTGGCCGTTTGCGGATAGACCGCGGTGAAGTAGTAACGGCCGCCCAAGAGTTCCTCGGTGTAGTACGGGTCGTGGGGAGGTTGGGCGATGGCGGCCAGTCCCTTGGCTTCCTCAGCGGTGGCCGGCAGGTTCTTGGGATTGAGCGGGTGTGAGGAGCGCAGGGCGTAG
>JAGWYX010000512.1 GCA_018969165.1 Verrucomicrobiota bacterium | reverse complement strand
ACGGCGACATCCAGGGGGAACAACACCACCGCCAGCTTCAACAGCCACTCCCACAGGTCCCGGGGTTGGAAGGTCCGCCGGCGGTCATGCGCGAACGGGTTATCGGCCGGTCGCAAGGGGTTCAGCACCCGGCCGCCGCCGGTCTCGGCCAGACGCCGGAGCAGGTTCAGATTTGGCTCGGCGGTGTTGAATTCGGGCGAGTAATTGACGCTGGCCCCGAGGACCTGACGGGCGCGGACGCGGCCGTTTTGGATTTCCTGCAGGTTCATCATGTAGGCGCCGACCTCCCGGGTGGCGAACTTGGCTTGATAGCGGCCCGGGCCGGTCTGCTCGAGCGTGACGGTCTGCTGATCGCCCTTGGGGCTGACGATCACGGTTTGCAGGTTCAGGAAGTTCCGGTAATTGCCCTGCGCGTCGAAGGCCTCGACGCTGAGCTGCCCCTCGCCCTGGTCCACGGACACGTCGGTTTTGAAATCGGCGTTTTCGACCCGCGGGAGCGCCCAGCGGGCGAGCTGGGTCCAGAATTGCCGGTATTTGTCCCAAGTGATCCACGCGTTGGCCCACTTGGGTTTGGCGTCCGAAGTGAAGGCGACGGCGCGACCCAGGCCGAATTGCCAGCCAGCCAGCAACGGGTCGCCTTTCTCGGTGAGCAATGGCACCTCGGCGCGCGGCTTGGGCGTGGTTGCCACATACCCGCGCAGGATCGGGTATTCGCCCGGGGTGATGCCGCGCACCAATTCACTGGCCGCCACCGGCTGCGGTTTGAACGGCTCCTCGATGATGGCCGCCTTGAGGATCACGGCGGCTTCCTTGATGAAGATCTGGGGCAATTGCCCGGGCGAGGTCACGTCGTAAAAGCGGCCTTTGCCCTGGTCGGCCAGCCACTCCATCGTCTTGGGCGCCACGTGGCCGCCGATCATCACCGCGCTGATGGTGACCTTGTCGGCGACAATCGAGTTGACCAGCGCCTGCGTCGGCGGGTTGGGATCGCCGTCGCTGAAGACCACCATGTGCTTGAGGTTGGCCGAGGACTTCTTCAGCGCCTCGTAAGCCATCTCCATGACATGCTGAAAATTGGGCATGTCGCCGGGGTTCATGCCCGCGATCAGGCGGCCCATTTCCTTCTTGTCCCCCACCCTGGCCAGCGGGAACAGCCAGCGATCGAACCCGTCCCACAACACGATCCCCATTTCGTCCTGGGGTCCGAGGGCATCAAGCGCGGCGAAGGCGATGTCGCGCGCCCACTGGTTGCCGTTGGGGAACTCGGTCGCGTGGACGACGATCGCCAGGGCGCCGTTGGGCAGGACTTTCTTGCTGTCCAACTCCATGTCCAGCGGCAGCGTGGCTTCGAGCGGGGTGCCGCGGTAGCCGCCGGCGCCGTAGGCCTGGTCGCCGCCGATGCACACCAGGCCCACGCCGAAATCACGCACGGCGCTCTCGAGCAATCGCATCGCGTCCAGGCTCAGGTCGCCGGCGGCGACGTTGCTCAGGAAGATCGCGTCGTAACTCTGCATCTCGGCGAGCGTGGCGGGAAAGGCGGCGGGCTCGATGAGCTTCACCTTGAGCTTGGCCGATTGGAGGGCGGCCACCAGGTTCTGGTCCTCCTTGGGATCGGTCGAGGCCACGAGCACCTGCGGATCGCCGCGCACGAAGGCGTAATTGGCGGCGCGATTGTTCTGCGGGACGGGATCGCCGGGAACATCCAACTGCACGTCGTAGCTGTAGAAGCCGGGTTGCTCGAGCGTCTGCGGGAAGGTGAAGAGATTCTTGCCCGGGGACAGCTCGATCTTCTGGCTCCCGAGTTCCTGGTCATTCCGAAACAACCGCACCGTCGCGGTTCGCGCCTGGTCGCTCTGTGCGAAAATCTTGACCTCGAAGGTCTGGCCCTTCTTCAGATTGTTCGGCAAGCTCAGACGCTGGACCAGCACGTCCCCGCTCCGCGCCACCCCCAACGGCACCACGTCCAGGCTCACCCCCAGCGGCCTGGCCGCCACCGCCGCCACCATCGCGTCGCCCACGTTCTCGTTGCCGTCGGACAGCAGCACCAGCCGCCGTTGGCCGGTTTCCGGGAACGCCGCCGTGGCCAACCGGATGGCGGCGGCGACGTCCGTTCGCTCGGTGCCGACGACCGCCTGGATTTTCGCCACGTCGAGCGCGAAGTTGACCGAGGACTCGATGGCGGCGTCGCTGCCGAACACGACCAGGCCGGCCTTGTCCACCGGGTGCTTCTGGGCGGCGAGTTTATTGACGTATTCCCGCGCGGCCTCTTGTTGTCCGGAGGGCACGCTGTCGGAGCGATCGAGGAGGAAGAACACGTTGAGGCCCTCGAGCGGTCGGAGCCACTGCAGGCCCGCGATCGCCAGCAGCACGGCGGCCACAATCACCAGGCGCAACCCCAGGGCGGCCCACCGCCGCCCCGCGCTGAGCTGGACGTCCGACTTCCAGGCCAGCCCGAGCACCCAGGCCAGCGCCAACGGCGCCAGCAGCAGCCACCAGGGATGGGTGAATTGGAACCTCATCGACGGATGAACTTCTGAACGCGGTGGTTCCCGGTATCCGCGACATACAGGTCGCCGCGCGAATCCAGGGCGATGCTCCAGGGATTGAAGAACTGGCCGGGGGCCGAGCCGGCCCTGCCGAGGACCTCGACCAGTTGATCGTGGGCGTCAAAGACCTGGATGCGGCTGTTGCCGAACTCGCAGACGAACTGCAAGCCCGTCGGGTCCACGCGCACATCATAGGGATAGTTGAATTCGCCAGGAGCGGTCCCGGGTTTACCGTAGGCGCGAATGAACCGGCCTTCGCGCGTGAACACCTGGATGCGGTGATTGCACGAGTCCGCCACGTAAACCCGGTCCTCCGCGTCCACACCCAGTCCCTCGGCGCGGCTGAACTGGCCCGGGCCCGGGCCCGACTGCCCAAAGGTGTTCAGCAACTGCTTGCCCAGCGCGGTAAAGCGCTCGATCCGATCCACGGCACCGGAATCGCTGACGTAGATTTCACCGTGCGTGTTGACGGCCACCGCGCGCGGGAAAAAGAACTGGCCGGGGTTGGTGCCGGTCTGGCCCCACTGGGCCACGAGCTTGCCGGTCGGGGTGAAGTGATTGACCCGCGCATAATGGGGCTCCAGCAGCACGATGTTCCCCGTCCCGTCCCGGCACATGCCCTTGGGTTCGCCCTTCTCAGTCTGCGGCATCTGCCAAAAGCTCAGGAAACGTCCGTCCGGTGAGAACTTCTGGACCCGGCCCGTGGTGTCCACCACGTAGAGGTTGTCCTGCGTGTCCACGGCGACCGACGGCGGCGCGCTGAACTGGCCCAAGGCCGTCCCGCGCGAGCCGATGACCTGGACCCGGCTGAAGAGATTGCTGTCGAGCGGCGATTCATTCGGGGAAGCCGGTGCGCAACCGGTGCAAAGCGAGGCGAGGACGAAGGCGACGGCGGCCGAGCTGCTGGGGGCGGGGAGCGATCCCATTCGCGACGGCGCTTGACATGAGACCATGAACCGCGCAAGCCGCTGGTTCGTAGTCCCGCCTTCAGGCGGTCCGGCGCTCCTGCGGGTTGAGACAACCCGCGCTCCGTGGCAAGGTCCAGGGAGCGAGCCCTCGAACCCGATGCCGTCGCCGGTCCGGCGAGGCCGCGCCCGGCCCAGTTGCAGCAGCCACCACCCGGGCAACGGCACGACGGCCAGCAGCAGCAGCAGCAGGCAGAGCGAGTTGACCTGGCCGGTATGTCCGTAGTGCAGCAGGTTGAACACGCGCAGGGCGGCGGTTTCACTCCCCGGCGGAATAATCAGTACCAGGGTTTCTACGTCCCACAAGCAGAGGAGATAGGTCAAGTACCACGCCGCGGCCAGTTGCGGCGCGAGTTGCGGCCAATGCACCCAGCGGATCAATTGCCAGCGCGAGGCTCCGTCCAACCGCGCCGCGTCGCTCAGGCACTGGTCCACCGTCCGCACTGCATGCGTCGTCGCGTTCCAGCCCAGGGCGAGGTATCGCACCGTGA
>JAGWYX010000511.1 GCA_018969165.1 Verrucomicrobiota bacterium | reverse complement strand
TGGATGTGTTGATCATCGGCCTGACAGATTGCTTTAGCGTTTGGGATGCTGACGGCCGCTTTCTGGCCCGAGCGCTGGGCTTGGCCATGCCGGAGTTCGCGGACTGGGTTTACTGGAACCGGTTCGAGAACGAGCGGGTCACCCTGGTCGGTCTGGATTCGCGCCGGGACCATAGCAGCTTGCGGGGGTTGATTCTGGCCCCCAGCGAGACCTCCAAATGCTATATTCCGCTGGCGTTGCAAGTGGGCGGTCGGCCCCACCGGGACTTCTACTACAATGTGACGTACGAGGCGATTGCCCTGGCCAGTAAACGCTGGAAAGCGCGCAAGCTCGGCATCTGCCATCTTTCGGCCAGCCGCCGGTTTCACACCGACATCGCCACGTGCAACGCCGAGGCGTTGGCTCACTTTTGTGACGAGGCGACCGAACCGCTGATCGACAGCTTCGCCTTCGTGGGTTGTTGCATCACAAAGGCGCACCTGGACGGCATCCTGCGACTGAATCCCGAAGGTGAGCTGACTCGGCATCGTCCGATTGCGACGGTGACCGAAGAGCGGCCCGACGGAGTGGTGCTGGTACATCTGGACTGGAACCGTCCGGCCGCTCAAATCCAACCGGAAGGGCCGGGCACGCCTCCAACTCTCCCCGAAGAGCAAAACCCGTATCGCGACTTCATTGAGAACCCCGAGAAGTATCTTGAGCCCTCTGAGGTCGAGCGGAAGCGAGTGGTCTCGACACCCATGCCCGATGACATCAAGGCATTTCTCCGTGAGTCGGTGTTTTACCCCTGCTGTGGGCTTGATGGTGCGCCGGTCAAATTCACCGGCAAGCGTTTTCAGCGCTATTTCTATGTCGATTACACCATTAAGCGTGTGGAGTTTGAAGCCGAATGTCGACAACCCGGATTCTGCGGTTACGTTTGCCAAGGAGTCCGGGACTTGGACTTTCAGCAGGTCTTCGGCAACTCCGCTCCCGAAGTTCGCCGAATTTATCAAGACCCAGCGGTGCAGGTCCGGTGGGCCGAGCCATTCGTGGCTATCGCGGAATTCGAGCGACTGCCCCAATACCCGGAGAGCCACGGGCCAGCGCGGTTTGAACTGATGTTCGCGTGCTGCGAGGCGATTGCCGCCTTGCGGGCAACCTATGGGCGAGTGGAGATTGCCCCGCTATGTCTGGCCTACATCCGATCCGGCATCGGCTTTGGCGGCGGCTACGAAGGGTTCCCGCAGGCGTTGATGCGAGCACTGCTCGCCAACCGAGCTGGTCCGCCGCGCTTCGTGCTGTACGATCATTTGGGCGGCAACCCGCGGGGTGGGGACTATTTGAGCCTGATCGAGCGCTATAAAGTGATCGAACGGCAAAACTACCGGACGGAACACTATGGCTGGAGCAATTGGACTCTGGCCGAGCTCGAACGAGCTGACCTGCACGGCGATGAACCTGTGTGACACGGAAATGCTGAGCCGCATTGTGGCTCGGGTACTGGTCCGGCTATGTCTGGTCGCACCGTGCAACGCCGCCACCAGGTTGGAGGTGGCACGTGATTTGTGTGATGGCGTGGTGCCAAGCACGGATCGAATTGTTGCTCAACCACGGCCGTTGGCATCACCCGTTCTGCGAATCGGGTCCTGCTATGAATGAGCCCGCCGTAAACCGGGTCGGCAGAACGTGACGAAATCGCCCGATGCGAAAGAGCCCCAATGAAGCCCGCCAGAGTCGTGGTTGGGGGCTGACGCCAGGGGAGCGGCTGAGGCTCCTGGCTTTCGCCCGGACCAATTGCGCATGGGTCCAACGTCACGGCTTGCCGTTCGCCGACGTGCTCGCCTACCATTTGCGGCAAGCCGGCTTTGCCGTGCGCCGAGTCCAGAAAGTGCCCTATCACGATGTCTGGCATTTCGTCCTGCGCCCCGCGTGGCCGATGGATCGCCTGCCGCAACCGAACCTTCGGCCCTTGTTCCGACAAATCCTGCGTCGCGCCAGCCATCCGGTTCCGGCCGATTGCCTGTTCGTGTGGGTCAAGCGGCGGGAGGTCGACGTGGTCATCGTCTTGCCGCCTGACCCGGAGCTGGGCGAGCGCAAGCCGCACCAACCCAAGTACGGCCGAGCCATTCCAGCCAGTCGGTTAAAGCATCAGTATCCCGGCGGGTTGGGAGCGGCGTAACGCTTCACCGCTCGCGACCATTTCCACCAACCATCATGGGCCGCCCGATAGGGAATACGAGAGTCAGCGAAGAGGCGTCTTCGGCACTGAAACGGATTGAGTCGCCGGGCGGTGAGTGAGCTGTGTCGCTGCGTTCACCCGAGATTCACCCGTGATTCCGCCTTGCACCGCCAGCTGCGGCTCTGTTACTGTCCCGCCCACAATTCCTCGTGCCGCGATGAAGCGACGGAAGGTCAGCACAGCGTGGAGATTTCAAGAACCATTGGTGGTGACAACATGATTCTGGACCTTGGAATCAATGCTCAGGTTCGACGGTGGGGTGCCGCGCTCGTCCATTCCGATCGGCCAGGGCAGCCGCCAAATTGACCCGATGAGCGTTTCCCACAGCGAGATCGCCGACCAGGTCGTCCTGACCGGTTCCCAGTTCAGCGAGCCGATGCGCGTCATCGGCACGCCCACGACCGGCGACGGCTTCGTCCTGGTCAACTTGGTTGGCACACGCACCAACACGTTCCGGGGTGGCGTCACGCTGACCAGGCAGGACCTCGATTCCATCCAGATTGAACGCCCGGAGGCACGGTTCGGAGGCACGCCGCGTCTGTTCAAGCTCGGCCTCGAAGCCCTCCGCATTTCGTTGGCGCAGGAATACGACCCCTACTTCGGCCTTTCGATCTCGCGCGTCGACCCGCTGCCGCACCAACTCGACGCGGTTTACAATCACCTCCTCAAGTCCGCCCGATGCCGGTTCCTGCTGGCCGACGACGCCGGGGCGGGCAAAACCATCATGGCCGGTCTTCTGCTCAAGGAACTCAAGCTTCGTGGTCTCGTCGAGCGCGTGCTCATCGTCTGCCCGGCCAACCTCGCTTTCCAGTGGCAGCGCGAATTGGCCGACCGGTTCCAGGAGACATTTCACATTCTGCGCGGTGGCGACCTCCGGGTCCAATACGGCGTCAACCTCTGGAACGACAAGCCGCAGATCATCACCTCGATGGACCTGGCCAAGCGTGACGAAATCCTGCCCAGCGTCCGCCAGGCCGAGGACTGGGACCTCGTGATCGTGGACGAAGCCCACCGCCTGTCCGCGCGGGACACCGAGCACAAGAGCGAGCGGTATCGGCTCGGCGAATTGCTCCGGGAGAAGACCGCCCATTTTCTCCTGTTGACGGCGACGCCGCACAAGGGCGATCCGACCAATTTCAGCCTTTTCCTTCAGTTGCTCGATCAGGAAGCCTACGCCGACGTGAAATCCATCCACGACGCGATGGAACGCCGGGAGGCCGCCTGTTACCTCCGGCGCACCAAGGAAGTGATGCTTGATTTTCCCAAGCCCCAGCCGGATGGCACCTGGAAGGCGGCCAAGCTCTTCACGAAACGCATCCCGCACACGGTCGCGTTTAGCCTCGAGGGCCCGGAAATGGAGCTTTACCGGGCGGTCACGCATTACGTTCAGCGCCAGTCCACGCGGGCCGCCGAGTCGGGTGACGAACGCCGCGCCCGCGCGGTCGGGTTCATCATGGCGATGTATCAGCGCCGGATGGCCAGTTCCACCCACTCGCTCAGGCAATCTCTGTTCCGCCGCCAGAAGGCCCTCAAACAGCTTTTGGAAACCGCCAACCAACTCGGTGAAATCCCGATGCCCGACATCCCGACTCAGGAGGAATGGGATGAAATGGACGATGCGGAACGCGAAACCAGGGAGCGGGAACTCGAACGTGCCACGCTGGCTCGCCGGAAACCCGACCTGGAAGCCGAACTCAAAGAGATCGCGGAATTGATTGACCACGCCCAGCGGGTCGAGGACGGAGGCCACGAAATCAAACTGAGCCGGCTCAAGGCGCAGTTG
>JAGWYX010000510.1 GCA_018969165.1 Verrucomicrobiota bacterium | reverse complement strand
CCTGGCCTTCAACCGGCATCTTCGCCACAACCTCCTCTCCTGGCAGCCGCTCCGCGACGGGCAATTGACCCTAGCAAGCCTCTACAACCCTTACGTCGGCGAACTGGCGGTCGATGTTCCGAACTGCGCGGTCGTGATCGACGCAGCGAGCGTGTTCGGCAGCCAGGCGTTCGTGCTCTCGCGGAAAGCTGCCCGGTACATCGCCGACCACTGGGCGGAGATTGAAGGCATGCAGGACATCAAGATGTCCCGGCTTGCCGGGCGGCTGAAGCGCCCCATCTTTTACCACGCGCCTTCCCTGGTCCAGCACGTCGGCAGGAGGAGCTTGTGGGGAGGGCGGTTCCACCGGTCGTTCGATTTCGATCCGGATTGGAAGGCATAAGGTTGGCAGGGCACGGGGCTCGCATCGGGGTGCATACCCCCGATTTCCGTTGGCAAACGGTTTTTCTTCGGGTATGGGTGACAGCCGAAAGCCATGGAAAAGCCGACCCCAGGAGCGGGTGCGAAGGCCGTTCGTGCGGCGGCGCGGCGTGTCCATATCGAAGTCCCGGAGCACCGGCTGCTCGGGCGCATTGGCGGCGGCAGTTACGGCGAGGTCCTGCTCGCCTCATCGCTCATGGGCACATTCCGGGCGATCAAGGTCGTGTTCCGCCGGAGTTTCGAGGACGAGGCGCCCTATCGCCGAGAATTCGACGGCATCCGTCGCTTCGAACCCATCTCGCGCACCCACGAGAGTCTGGTGGACGTTTTGCAGGTCGGCCAGGACCCTTCCGGCCAGTACTTCTACTACATCATGGAGTTGGCCGACGACCTCGAGCGCGGCTCAAACATCGATCCCGATTGCTACCGTCCCCGGACGCTCAGGGCCGAACTCGATCTCCGCAAACGCCTGCCGGTCGCCGAATGTGTCCGCATCGGCATATCGCTGTGCGAGGGTCTCGGACAACTGCATGAGCACGGTTTGGTGCACCGGGATGTCAAACCGTCCAACATCGTCTTCGCCCACGGTGTTCCGAAGCTCGCCGACATCGGGTTGGTGGGGGGCCTTGGCGAAGCGCGTTCATTCGTGGGGACCCCGGGATTCGTGCCGCCGGAAGGCCCCGGCTCGAAAGAAGCCGACATCTATTCGTTGGGGAAGCTCTTGTACGAGGCGGGTGTTGGAAAGGACCGGCAGTCATTCCCGGAGATTCCACCGGAGTTGCTGGACGCACAAGACACAGATTCGATCCTCGAGTTGAATGAAGTCATCGTCAAGGCGTGCCACGCCAATCCGGCCGATCGTTACCATTCAGCGGGTGCAATGGCGGAAGACCTGGCGTTGGTGCAACGAGGGAAGTCGGTCAGGCGCTTGCGCCTCTTGGAACGGCGTCTGAAGTTTGTCACTCGCGGAGGAGCGATCGCTGTCGGAGCGGCGGCCGTCCTTGGCGTGACTGTCTGGGGCATCCTGCGCGATCATCAACTCCAGGCGCAGATCAATCAGCGCCAGATCGGCGGCTTAGTCGCCGACGGCACGCATGCCTTGGCCAGGGGCGACTTGATCGGCGCGCTGCCATATTTTGCTGACGGGCTGAGGCTGGACGCGGGGGACAAGGTGCGGACGATGACCGACCGCTTGCGCATCGGGCTCACACTGGCCCAATGCCCGCGGCTGGTGCAATCATGGTCGCTCGGGAAGGAAATCAGCGACGTCGAATTCAGCACCGACGGGCGGAGTCTCGTGATCGCCGATTGGCAGGGGACGGCGCGGGTTTACGACGTGTCCTCGGGGAAACCTTGGTTTCCGGAAATTTCGCCTCTGTGGTATCTTGAGACCGCTTCCTTGAGCCCCGATGGCCGTCAACTCCTCACTGCGAGTGAGGACCAGTCCGCAGCGCTTTGGGATGTAAAGACTGGTGAACTGGTCCGCCGGTTCACTGCCCACGAGCGAACATACGGCGGGGCCTTTAGTCCGGATGGCCGTTTGATCGCGCTTGCCTCTACCAACAACTTAATCCGAGTCTATGAGCGAGAGTCAGGACTAGAGCGGTTGGTGCTGAGAGGTCACAGCGAGCGTGTGGAACATGTCGCGTTTAATCATGAGGGAACCATACTGGTCAGTGCCAGCAACGATCAGACCGCGCGGCTCTGGGATTTACGAACCGGCACCGAGATCGGTCAGCCTCTGGCGCATAAAAGCTGGGTCAAAGACGCGTCATTCAGTCCCGACGACCGACAGATCGTCACCGCCTGCTTTGACCACACCGCCCGCGTATGGGACGTGAAGACCGGGCGGGAGATAGGCCCCCCGCTCGAACACCACGACCTCGTGTTCACGGCGAGTTTTAGCCCTGACGGTCAGACGATTCTCACCGCCAGCCTGGACGGCACCGCGCGCCTTTGGGACGCGGCAACACACCAGCCTCTTCCTCTGAATCCGGTATTTCTCCATTCGGGTCGCGTCAGACATGCCTGTTTCAGTCCTGAGGGCAACCGCATCGCCGTGGCTGGCGTCGATGGGTGGGTCGCGATTTGGGATGTCGCCGCCAGCGCGATTCGGCCGCGCACGATTCCCGGCACGCTCAGCGGCAATGGCGAGCGGTACGTCGTCTGCTCAAACGGATGGGCGGAGGTCTTCGACACGGCGGCGCAGGCGCCGGTCTCGCCCCGAATGCAGGTAGCCGCCGCCGGCGTCCGCCTCGACGCGAGCGGGCATTTCCTGGTCGCCAGCTCGACGAACCGTCAAGGCATGCTATTCCGGGTCTGGGCCGTGGACTCGGGAAGGCCAATCTCTCCAGCGATCAGCGCGAGCGACAGTTCCGCCGTTGCGATTCTCAACAACACCGGCACCACTTTGGCCAAGTATGCAGGGACTATGGTCGAGGTATTCGAGACCCGTTCTGGCGCGCGCCTCTTTCCGCCGCTTGATCGCCGCCAACCGGTTACGGCGGTGGCTTTCAACCCAACCCTGCACAGTTTGGTCACCGTGGTTGGCGATTCCGTTCTACTCTGGTCCCTACCAGGCGGCACGTCCCAATGCGCCCCACTCCATCACATTTGCGGCGTCACGCACGCCGAGTTCAGCCCGGATGGCCGCTATCTCCTGACCTCCTGCGCGGACAGCCAACTCACCGAGTGCTATGCACAGGTGTGGGACGCCGCTACCGGCGCGCCCGTAGGCCCCCGATTCCGTCACCATGATGGCGTAACCTCCGCGTCGTTCAGCCCTGATGGACGGCGCGTAATCACCGTGGGGGAGGATCGGTTCGCAGGAGTCTGGCGGATCGGCCAAGGCAGCCCGCTCGTGCCGCCCTTCGAGCACAAGGCCCAGGCTCAGGACGGAGTATTCAGCCGCAGCGGGCGATGGCTGGCGACCGGCTGTCACGACGGCGAGGTCTGCATCTGGGAGTCTGACACCGGCTTGCCGCTCGGCCCGCCCTTCTGGAATGGGGAACCGATTGTCCGCGTGCGATTCATAGCCCACGATCGTGGCGTCGTGGCCGTCGGCAGTTCTGGCCACGCTTGGTACTGGGAATTGCCGCCCACAACTCTGTCTGTCACAGATTTACTGGCACTTTCTGCACTTCTGAATCCGAACCTCGCATTGTCGCTCAATCACGATCTTTCCCAGACGAGCAGGCAAGAAATCTGGAAACGGCATCGGTCAGAACACCCGGAATTGTTCTCCGTCTCGGCGCAACAACTGGCGCTCTGGCACGAGCAACAGGCGCGCCAATGCGAGGCGGACAACGCCTGGCCGGGAGCGCTCGTGCACCTGAACCGCTTGGCTGACCTGCGACCCGGCGACCCGAAAGTGGCCCAATGGCGGCAAGAGGCGGCGCGGAAATTCGCTGGCAAGGAAGTCCGCTGAATCACCGCCTTCGAGACCTGCGCGTGTCGGCGGCCGCCATCGCCCGGGTGTCGGCAGCTTTCCTCTCCAACACCATCACGTTCCGGGCGAACCACCAGGCTCTTTGAATCGCCGAGGAAAATTCCTTGCGAATGACGGCTGTTACCCGTTCGTGAAGCCGGTATCG
>JAGWYX010000509.1 GCA_018969165.1 Verrucomicrobiota bacterium | reverse complement strand
GGGATGGTCGGCCGGCACGGGCACCTGGAGGAGGATGAAGCCGTGGGCGGCGTCGAGGGCGAAGAGGTAATAGACAAAATAAGCACCGTGGTCGGCGCGGGCATCCTCGGCGAAGACGCCCGCCAGGCGCCCGTTCCATTTGCGGTAGAGATAAGCGGCCAGCGCGGCGACGGCTTCCATCCGGGTGTCGAGGTAAACCTCGTTGGGCTGTGGGGTGCGGGTGGCGGTGAGTTGAGCGCCGAAGCGTTTGCCGAGGTCGTCCAGGACGGGTTGGAGGGAGGGCAGCAGGTTCATGGGTTGCCTTGGATGATTTGGGCGGCGTGTTGGATCAGTTGCTCGAGCGGGCGGGGCAGGATGAAGGCGAAGCCGACGACGGGCAGGGCCACCAGGAGCATGGCCGCCAGTTTCCAGGGGCACTCGCGGCCGCGGGCGGCGCCGCGGGCCGCGGGGCCGAGGTTGAGCCTGGACATGTGGACCAGGAACCCGGCGAAGATGGTGGCGACGCCGGCGGTGAACAGGGCGGCGGGCCAGAAGTGATGGGCGGCGAGCGCGGCGCTCAGGGCGGTGAACTCGCTTTGAAACAGGCTGAACGGCGGGGTGCCGGTGACGGCCAGCGAAGCGACCAGGAACAGAGCGCCCGTCCACGGGAGGGTGCGGACGGCGCCCGTGACTTTGCGGAAGTAAGGCGTGCCGAAATGCTGCTGGACATTGCCGGCGCAGAAGAAGAGCAGGGGTTTGGCGGCGGCGTGAAAGACCATGTGGAGCAGCGCGCCCAAGGCGCCGAGTGGACCCCCAAATCCGACGGCGGCGACCATGATGCCGGCGTGGTCAATGCTCGAATAGGCGAGGATGCGCCGAAAATTGCGCTGGACCAGGATGAAGGGCACGGCGACGAGGATCGAGCCGACGCCGAAGCCGATCAGCAGGTTTCCGGAGAACTCGGGACCGACACATTTAGCGGTCAGGGTGTGGAAGCGGACGATGCCGTAGATGGCGCAGTTGACGAGGCCGGCGGCCAGGAGGGTGGCGGAGGGTACGGGGGCTTCGGCGTAGGCATCGGGTTTCCAGGTGTGCATGGGGGCCAGGCCGGCCTTGGTGCCGTAACCCAGCAAGGCGAGGATGAAGGCCAGGCGCATGGCCGCCGGGTTGAACTTGTCGGCCAACCGGGACAGGACCGTCCAATTCAGGCCGTTGGCGGTTTCGGCCCCCAGCACGTCGGCTGCCGAATAATAGGCGAGGATGGTGCCGAACAAGGCCAGCGAGATGCCGATGCTGCCGATGATGATGTATTTCCAGGCGGCTTCGAGCGAGGTTCTCTCGTTGTAGAAGGTGACGAGCAGCACGGAGGAGAGCGTCGTGGCCTCGATGGCGACCCACATGATGCCCAGGCTGTTCGCCAAGGGCACCAGCAGCATGGCCGTCACGAAGAACGGCGTCAGGACATAATACCGGTGCAACTGGCGCGGCGTGATGTTCCCGGCGTCGAGTTCGATCCGCAGGTAACCGGCGGCGTAGAGGCCGCACGCCAAGGCGACGAAGGCCGTGATGCCGACCACCAGCGCGCTCAGCGCGTCGGCGTAGAGGAATCCGCCCATGACCTCGACCGGGCCGTTGGCCAGGACCTGGCGCACGAGCCCGGCGGCCAATCCCCCGACGGCCACGAACGCGGCGAGGTTTAACGCCTGGAGCCAGGCGCGCCGGCGGATGGGCAGACACGCCAAACCGGCGAGGAAAGGAACGAGCAGAATGAGGACCAACAGCATCGGGGAAAAGGTTGAGGGTGAAGCGGGTTACCGGCCGCGGCTCATGGCGCGGTTCCGACCACTCGAGCGGCCTGCAGGAGCAGGCGGTAAACTGGACCGGGCAACCAGAGGCTGAACAGGAGCAGCGCCCCCAGCGGCAGGGTCAGCGCGGCGACTCCGGGGCGCGCGCCGGTCAACGGCCGATCGGCGGGCCGCGGGTTGCCGAGGAGCAGCCGGGCGGTGTGTTTGAGGAAGCCGCAGAAGACGACGATCAGGGCCGCCAGGACGAACACGCTGATGGCGACCTGGCGCGCGGCCAGACCGCCGCTGATGACGATGAGTTCGCTGGCAAACAGGCCGAAGGGAGGCAAACCGATCACGGCCACGCCGGCCAGGGCCAGGAGCAGGGCGGTGGCGGGCATGGTCTGGAGCAGGCCCGGGCCGATGCGGCGGATTTCCAGTGTATGGAAGCGCTGGTGCACATTGCCGGAGGCGAAGAACAGGACCGGTTTGGTCAGGGCATGGTAGCCCATGTGCAACAGGGCGCCGAAAATGGTCAGGGGCGCGTTGAGCCCGATGCCGGTGCAGATCAAGCCGACGTGTTCGAGGCTCGAGTAGGCGAACAGCCGTTTGAGGTTGGTTTGCACCAGAATAAACGGGCCGGCCAGGAACATCGAGAACATCCCGAAGACCAACAGCAGGCCGCGGCTGAAGCCTGAATCCAGGCATTGGGAGGTCAGGATGTGGAAGCGGAGCAGGCCGTAGAGGGCGACCTTGAGCGAGACGCCCGAGAGCATGGCGCTGGTGGGCGATGGGGCTTCGCTGTGCGCGTCCGGCAGCCAGGTGTGCATCGGGGCCAGACCGGCCTTGGTGCCGTAGCCGACCAACACGAAGACAAACGCCAGCTTGATGAGCCGCGGGTCCAGGCGCGCGGCGACGGTCATCAAGTGCGACCAGTTGAAGCTCGGGAGCGATTCGGTGGTGTTGCCGAGCGCGGCGGCGTAGGTGAAGATGGTCCCGAACAGGGCCAGGACCAGACCGAGACCGCCGAGGATGACGTATTTCCAGGCCGCTTCGAGGGAGGTTCGCTGGTTGTAGAGGGCGACCAGGAGCACGGAAGCCAGGGCGGTGCCTTCGAGCGCGACCCACATCACGCCCAGGTTATTGGCCAGCACGGCCAGGAACATGCAGGTGCCAAAGAGCGGTGTGAGCACGTAGAACTCGCGGAACCGGGCCGGGCTCACCGCGGCGGCCGCCAGGTCGCGCCGGAAGTAGCCGACGGCATAGAAGGAGGCGCCGAGGGAAACGATCGAGATCAGCAGCACCATCCACGCGCTGAGGGCGTCGGCGTAGAGAAACTCGTGCCACTCGGTGACCACCCCCTGAGCCAGCACGCGGTGGAGGAGCGCGACGCCGAGGGCGAGCGTGGTGGTGAAGGCGGCGAGGTTGAGCGCCTCGAGCAGGGCCCGCGGGCGGACGAAGAGTCCGAGCAAGCCGGCCAGGGCCGGGGTGAACAGCAGCACGGTCAGCAGCATCGGCTTAGCCTTTGAGGTTGCTGAGTTTGCTGACGTCCATCGAGGCGAACGTCTCGCGGATGCGGAAGACCAGGATGCCCAGGATCATCACCGCGACCATCACGTCGAAGAAGATGCCGAGTTCGACCACCAGGGGCATGCCGTAGGTGGTCAACGCGATGGCGGCCAGGAACAATCCGTTCTCGGCGGTCAGCAGGGCCAGCACCTGGGTGATGGCCTTGCGCCGGTTGATCATCAGGAAGAAGCCCGTGAGCAGGAGCGTGATGGCGACGGCCAGCGTGTTGTTGCCTAACCGGGCCATCGACATGAACGGGCGCGCGACGACGTAGCCCAGCAGGGTCAGCCCCCCGCAGAGGAGCATCGAGGTGGGTGAGTTGAGCAACGGCTCGACCTCCTGGGTGATCTTGATCTGGCGCACCAGGCGCTGCAAAAACCAGGGCAGGAACAGGACCTTGCCCGCCAGCGTCAGCCCGGCCACCCAATAGACGTGGGTGGCGTGGTAGAAATAGGCGACGATGGCGGCGATGCCGGCCAGCAATAGCGATTGGAGGGCGAACAGGCGGATGTTGGTGATCAACATCCGCTGCACCACCATGAGCAATTGCAGGACGAGCATGATCGTCGCCATCAACGTGATCAGCGCCGAGCCGAGTTCGGGTGGGGTCGGGTTCATGGTCAGCGGAACAGGAAGGTGGAGAGCAGCGCCAAGGTCGCCAGGATGAACGCCGCGCTGAGGA
>JAGWYX010000508.1 GCA_018969165.1 Verrucomicrobiota bacterium | reverse complement strand
CTGTTCAAAGGCGGCAAACCGGCGGTGATCGCCGACCTGGTGGTGGGGGATGAAGTGCGCGGCACGGCCCGCGAAACCGCCGACGGCAAGGCCGAGGCCGTCACGGTTCACCTGGGACCAGTTCCCGAGGGCCCCAAGAAGTCGAAGCACACGAAGAAGGCGGCCCCCGGATCGGCACCGGCACCGATCTCCACGCCGGAACCCCCAACGCCTCAACCGGCTCTGCCACCGGCCAAGTAAGTCTCGCGTCGCGGCCGCTAACGCCGCCACCAGCTTCGCCCGTCGCCGTTCTTGGCGGCGGTACTGACGATCCGGCCCTGGTTCCGGATTTGGCTGACGAGTAATTGGCTGCGGGCCGCCGTCAAGGCCATGATGAACTCGTCATAGCTTTGAAAGCGCGCGTCGGGTCCCTTGGCCATTGCCCGCACCAGCGCCTCGCTGGTCGGCTCAGTCACCTCGGGCACGACCAGGTGCGGCGCGGTCACCGGGGTGTGGATGTGGGCGGCCAGGACGGCCTCGACCGTTGCGGACTCGAACGGGACGTGGCCAGTCAGGGCATGGTAAAGCGTGCCGGCCAGGCTGTAGAGGTCCGAGAGGAAATCCTCCCGCTCGCGCTTGACCTTCTCCGGGGCGATGTAATAGGGCGTACCCCAGACGGCTTGTTCTTCACCGCTTTCTTCGGCGCTGCGCGCCAGGCCAAAATCGACCAGCTTGGGTTCGCCCTCGGCGTTAAACAGGATATTGCCCGGTTTAATATCGCGGTGGAGCAGATTGTGCCTCAAGGCGCTGTCCAGGGCCGAGGCCACTTTGATCCCAATGTCGAGCACGTCCAATTCCGGCAGCCGCTGTTCCTGCTCGATCCGACTGTCCAGGCTGCCGCGGTCCGCCAACTCCATCACCAGGTAACGGTGGCCCTCCCATTCATCAAAGGTATAAATGTGGATGATGTTGGTGTGGTTCAGTGAGGCGCACGCGCGGGCCTCCCGGTAGAAACCCTCCAGCGCGTTGGTGTCCTGCACCAGCTCGGGTTTCATCAGTTTGACCGCCACTTCCCGCTCCAGTGTCAGGTCGAAGGCCCGATAGACGGTTCCCATCCCTCCGGAGGCGATGGCGGCCCGCAGCTCGAATTGGCGCAGGCGCATCGGCATCATGATCGGATAACCACAGCGCGTGCACGGCACCGTGGACAGCGGCGGCAGGTCGCCCGGGATGAAATTCTTCACCCCGCAACCGCCGCACCCGACCATGCGGAGTGGCTTGCGTGGATCGCTCGCGTCCATGACTACCCCCCCAATCATAGCAGGAACTGTTCCGCCGACAAGGGCGGACGATCCCCCACTCCCGGCCCCCTCCGGGCGGGACCCCAAATACGGTTTGACAAACGGCCGGGTCTGGGCTTTCTTATGCCACAGTGTAAAAGAAATGAAGTTAAGCCTGACAAACAAGTCCGACTGGCTCCGGCATCGCGCGCAGGGGCGCCTGTCCATTGGGCGCCACCCCCGTGGGCTCACTGGCAACGTGGATCGCATCTTCTGACGGACCCTCAAATTACGTTTTGCGAAAGACCCACGGTTGCCAGTCAATCGTGGGTCTTTTGATTGCGTGACCAACCTGACACGTCGAACCAACCAAGCACAATCCATGAAAACGAAAACCCCACACGTCCCCACCCGATTCACGCGGGAAACACGGTTCCGGCTGCCGGTCGGGGCCGGGCCACCGTCCCGCCCGCCGGCGGCCGAGCTTGAGCGCCTGAAGGAGCAATTGCTCCGACAGTTGCTGCCGTCTCCGGAACCGAGCTGGCTGCAGATGCCGCTCCGCCGCGCGGCCAACGACGCCGTTGCGCTGGCGTGGACCACGCCGTGGCCGTTGCTGGTGCTGCCCTTGTTGCTGGAAGAGAAAGCCCATGCGGCACGCAAACAGGCCGAGCGACAGCAGGATGTCCTGCGGCGCAGCCGCGCCATTATCTCGGTTGCCGCATGAGGGCGGCATGCTCGACCAGCCGGGGGTCGCCTTCGGTTACGGTGTAAGCACCGTTGCCGAAGGCGGCCTCCGGCGGTCCACGCGGCGTGGCGGCATCGCCAGGCGGTATGGGCCGCAGCCCTACCGAACAGCGGTTCATGGAGAGCCTCGATTCGCGACCTCTCATGCGTTGAGGGCGTGAATGAGAATCGGTCGGACCCGGCGCGCCATCGTCCTGGAGTGCGGCGGGCCCCCGCCGCTTTGCCAGGGAGCCAACTCCACCGCAAAGCGCCAGAGGACTGGCGCACTCCAAAACCTGGCGGGCGTGCTGGCGGTTCATGGATGGCGCCCGGGAATTGGGCGCAATTCTACCGCTGACAACCGCCGCTCGAACCGGGCAGAATCCAGGCCGCAACATGACCGGTCCAGAAAACCGATCCCCCGCCGGCGCCAAACCGAGACCGCTCCCGATCCGGTGGTGGCCGGCCCTGGTGACCTTGCTGGTGGCAGCGACCGCCACGATATGGATTCGAGTGGTCACCGAACTGAATCAGCAGGAGCGGACCCTGGGGAGCGCCGTCACGGGGCTGACCACTGGTTTGGTGCTGCTGCTCTGGTGGGTGGGCTTTTCGCGGGCGCGGGTGCGCTTGCGGCTTGTGGTGTTGGGAAGCGTCGTCGGCGCGGCTCTGGCGGTGGCCGTGCTGTTCCATCTGCGAGGTGTCACCGGGGATTTGCTGCCGGTGCTCGAGTGGCGGTGGTCGTCGGCGACGGGAGCAGCCGGCGCCGGTGTCCTGGCAAATCCGGCGCCGTCTGGAGCCGAACGTGCCCGGCTCCTGGCTGGAGTCAGGGACTACCCGCAATTTCTTGGACCGCGGCGCAACGCGACGCTCACCGGAGCGCGGTTGGCCCACGACTGGCAGGCGCAACCTCCCCGCCAACTGTGGCGCCAGCGGGTCGGCGCCGCCTGGTCGGGTTTTGCCGTTGCGGGCAGGCTTGCCGTGACGCAGGAACAGCAGGGTGACGACGAAGCGGTCGTCGCCTACGATCTGCTCAGCGGCCAACGCCTGTGGACACACGCCGACCATGCTCATTACCACACCACCATCGCCGGCGAAGGACCGCGCGCGACCCCGACCATCACGGACGGCCGCGTTTATACCCTGGGTGCCACAGGCCGGTTGAATTGCCTGGACCTCCAGACCGGCCGGGTCGTGTGGACAAAGGACATCGTCACCGACAATCAAAGTCACGTCAACGAATGGGGCATGAGCGGTTCGCCGCTGGTGCTGGATGGCTTGGTCGTCGTTTCGGCGGGCGGTCCGCAGGATCGCTCGCTGGTCGCCTACGCGGCGGCGACGGGGAAGTTCGTGTGGGGGGGCGGCAACGACGGCGCCGGCTACAGCTCGCCGTGCGTGGCGACGCTGGCCGGCGTTCGTCAAATCCTGATCTTCACGCCGGGCAGCCTCGACGCCCACGATCCCCGCATGGGCCGGGTGCTTTGGAGTTATCCGTGGCCGCGCGGCAACCCACACGTCGCGATACCGGTTATGTTGCCGGGCGATCGCGTCCTGGTCTCCAGCGGCTACGGCGTTGGCAGCGAAGTGTTGCAGGTCACCCGCGCGGCCGACGGGAGGTTCACGACCAAGCGAGTCTGGAGGTCGATCCGGCTCAAGGCCAAGTTCACCAACGTGGTCGCTCGGGACGGCTATATTTACGGTCTGGACGACGGGGTGATGGTGTGCCTGGACGCGGCCACCGGCGAATTGAAATGGAAGGAAGGCCGTTACGGGCACGGCCAGGAAATCCTGCTGGACGACGTGTTGCTGGTGACGACCGAAGACGGGCAGGTGGTCATGTTGGAACCGACGCCGGCCGGGCACCGGGAGTTGACGCGGTTCCGTGTGTTTAACGATAAGACCTGGAACCCGCCGGCGCTGGCCGGGGCCTACCTGCTCATGCGAAACGACCTGGAAGCCGCCTGCTACCGTCTCCCGCTCGCGGCGCCCAACCCCGGGCGCCTCACCGAAAACCGACTGCGCTCCGGATCATGATTT
>JAGWYX010000507.1 GCA_018969165.1 Verrucomicrobiota bacterium | reverse complement strand
GCCTCGCGGCGCAAGACCGACTGTTCCTGTTTGCCGTAAGCGGCCATCGTCCCGTCGGTTTCCATCCGCTCGATCTCCTTCAACCGGTTGATCGAGCGCCGAATCATCTTGAGGTTGGTCAACGTGCCGCCCAGCCAACGCTGGGTGACGTAAAATTGGCCGCAACTCTCGGCCGCTTCCTTGACGGCCTCCTGGGCCTGCTTCTTGGTGCCGACGAACAGGACCCGACCGCCGCCACCGACTGCCTCCCTCAAGAAGGCGCACGCGGCCTCCAGTTGGGCGAGCGTCTTGCTCAGATCGATAATGTAAATGCCGTTGCGTGCGTCGAAGATGAACCGTTTCATCTTCGGGTTCCAGCGACGGGTCTGGTGCCCGAAATGGACACCCGCTTCCAACAATTCCTTAATGCCGATGCTAATCACAAGTTTCCTGGTTGCGGTCCGCCGTCCGGCAGACCATCCCGCGGAACACGGGATTGGGATTGATGTTGTTGTGGCCGCCCGGTCCACACGGACGCGGGGCTCATCAGGCCGTTTCACTCATTCCCGCCGGCCGCTCTCCGGCCAACCGGGAAAAGAACGATTAACATAGTCGCGCGTCTGCCGATCCGCAACCTTTATTTTCGGCCCCCTGGCCGGCTGGCTGGTTGGCCACGCCCCCTCCCAAAACCGCAGGCCGCTCGTCTCCGAGCGGCCTGTCCCAATCTTCGGCGGAGAGCATGAGACCTCATTGATGCCGGTCCTTACGACCGCTCCCGTTCCGAATCACCCTCTTAGACGTCGCCGCCTCAAGTTTGGTTAACGCAAACGCATCGCCTCCCGCCGGTTTCCCTGCCCGCCGTCGCGCCCCGCCGTCCGGCCCCTGGCCCGATCCCGCACCCGCGGAATTTTAAAGCCGGCGTGGAGTCCTCGAACCGTGCAACCTGCCGTAATCAAATCGAGTTCGGGCGTCGCTTTCGCAGTCTGTGTCTTTCCCCGCAAGGACTCCATGAGCGGGGCGCGCACGGCGGAGAGAGAGGCAGACGAAGAAACCCGGAAATACTCGGACGGAGCCGGAACGAGGGCTGAGGCGCGCCTCGCTAGGCCGTGCCTTCAAACAGGTGTTTGCCGCTGCACCGCCGAATCAACTTGCTCGCCCCCGCCTGCGGGGCGGATCGAATCCAGCAGAACGACCAGCCCTGGTCATTCGTGCGGTAAACCCATTTCCGCTTTCCCGCCATGAAGATCCGCCCACTGAGTTCGTCCCCCAAAATCCGGCTCAGCCGAATCCGGCATTGGTGAATGCGCTTTCCCCGGTCCTTGAGATTCCGACCCGTCTCCAGGCTCAGCAGTTGTTCGATCTGGTCAAACGTGATCCCCTCCCCGGGCCTGGTCAATAGCAGCCAAAGCAAACCCGAGGGCTCCGGTTGCAGGTCCCAAATGTTGGTCCGCGTGACCACCTTCGGCGCCCGCGCCGTAATCGTCTCGTCCAACTCGTGCACCACCAGGTCGAAATCGCTCCCCTCCAGCATCGCCGCCGCCCGCCCCCCCGCGGCGGTCCCCTCGCGCAACTCTCCCCCCAGAAAATGCCGGATGTACACCGGTCCCGCCTCCGCCGGCACGCTGCCCACCACGCCAGCCGTCAGGCCGACTTCTGCCCGAGCGTGCGGTTGCGCCGCCACCGCCGGCGACGCCACCGTCGCCAATTCCGCTATCTCGGCCGCCAGTTTCGCCGAGGCCTGCAGCGTCATCGCGAATCGATCCAATGCCGCCCGCAGCGTCTCCTGGGCGGCCACCTCCGTTTGGAGCCTCGCTTGCTTTTGTGCTAGCATAAACACCTCTCCATAATCCACCACGCTACCGCCGGTACCGTGCGCGATTGCTCGCCCGACTCAACATCCCTCGCCGGCGCGGCGACTTTCCGCAACCGCAAATCTTCCAACGCCTGCCACCTTACCCCGGTAGCTCTAAAAAGCAAGCGTCGGCCTTTGTTCATCATTAGGACCACGCAGAATGCCGCCCGGTTACAACAAACTTCGGCGCCGCTCGCCCTCGTTGCCGAAGCGGTGCCGCCGAGCCGGCGGGATGGACGCCGATGGGCGGCCGGAAAGTCCCGCTGGGCGCAGGCCCCTGGCGCTAGCATAAGCAATCTAAGCGATAAGTTAACTTACTAAGTACGCGAACGGGCCCGGCCGGCGCGGGTCGGGCAGGCCGGCCCGCCCGGACCCGGGTCCGGGGCGAGCGGGTGGCTCCCGGCATTAGGTGGCATCGCGCAGTTAGTAAGTGAAAGTCATACGTATAGGTTGTAAGTGACTGGAAAGAGTTATAAAAGTGACGTGTTTGTGGCAGGCATTTCCGCACATTCCGCTTGTGACCGCCGGGGACCGGGTGTTATAAGCTCTGCCGTTGCATATCGTAAACGTAAAGCGCGCGGCTATGTGTAGAGGGGATTTTGCCTGGAATCGTCGGGTGGCGGTTTCTGGAGTTGGGGTTGCCCTCTGGCTGGCTCGGGCCATACGGTCACGGTGCAAGTTACCAGGAGAGCTCTAACTGAGGTGTAGCCTATGCGAAATAAGATGTTGAAACTTTCGGCGGTCGCGGCCCTGGCCCTGCTGGGTCAGAACCTGACCTCGGCGTTGGCGGGTACTTTTCAGACCGACTTTAACACCGATCCGTCCGGGATCCTGAACTTCGGCGGCAGCTTGTGGGATGGCGTGACCACCAGTCACACCGGCACCGCGCACTGGGTGCCCAGCGGCGGCGCCGGCGCGTTCGGCACCACCACCAACGGCCCCACCCTGGGTCATACCAACGACGGCTTCCTGCAACTGACCTTTGGCGATCCGCTTTGCGCGGGTACGCTGGGGACCTACGAGATCGGCGGGGTGCTGTTCACCAACTTCGACGGCAATCTGATCGTGCAGGCCTTCACCTTCGAGTGCGACCTGCGCATCGGCAACGGCAACCCCAATCCCGCCGACGGGTTCAGCCTGAACTATTGCGCGAACAATGACCCGATCGTCCTGGCGCTGCAAGCCGGGGACACGTTCGCGGAAATGAACAACACGGGTTCGGCCAACGGGGGCCACTTCTCGGACAACGGCAACGGGGGCGATTATAGCTTGGCCGAGGAAGGCACCACCACCGGCTTGGCCATCGGGTTCGACATGTGGGACAGCGGTGATTACACCATCCCGCCGAGTTCACCCGCGGTTGGCTTGGTGGCCCCCGGGTTCACCCACGATGGCATCGGGCTGGATATTCGCGTGGATAACGTCCTGATTGACACCTTCTCGATGCCGGACGGCACGACCCAGGCCACGTCGGATTCGCACGGCAATCCGGTCACGGCCGCGAACACGGGTGGCGACCCCACCGGGACCGATTACCTGGCGATCGAGACCGGGCTCCATGACGGCACCGGTTGCGACACCAATCTCTACTGGGTGCATTTCAAGGCCGTTTTGGATACCAACGGCTATATCAATGTCTGGTGGAAAAACCACCAAATCATCACCAACCTCCAGGCCAATTTCCTGCCGACCCCCGGCCGCCTGCTCATGGCCGCCCGCGTTGGCGGCAACAGCGCCAACATCGACATCGACAACGTGCAGATCACCACGATCCCGGCGGCCAAAGTGTTGATCGGCGGTTTGAAGGGCACAGCCGTCGGTTTCAGCGTCAAGGCCGAGAATACGGCGATCTCGACTGCCGACACCAATACCATCCAACTGAGCCTGAATGGGACGACGGTCACGCCGACCTACCTCGCCACTGACACCAATGGGATTACGACGATCGCTTACAAGAACGACGCCAGTCCTTTCGTGGCCGGCACGACGAATACCGTGACGGTTTCGCTCAAAGACACCAGTGGCACCGCCATTGGTCCCGCGGCGCTCACCTATGTGGTGCCCGGTTATGTCACCATCCCGGCGTCCTATGCGGTGACCGGAGTCGATACGACCAAGCCGGGCTTTGTCGTGCATACCTACCAGGTCGCCAGCGCGCTGGATAACCAGATCAATCTCGCCGAAG
>JAGWYX010000506.1 GCA_018969165.1 Verrucomicrobiota bacterium | reverse complement strand
GGCGGACCTGGCGCGTTACGCCCGCATGCTCCTGAACGGCGGCGAGCTGGAGGGAGCGCGAGTCCTGCGGCCGAAGACCGTGGAGTTGATGACCTCGGTGCAATCGCCGGAAAACATCCGCGCCCGCCGCGGGCTGGGGTGGGACATCGACTCCGGATACAGCCGCCCGCGCGGCGCGATCTTCCCGATCGGCTCCTATGGTCACACCGGGTTCACCGGCACCTCGCTGTGGATCGACCCGTTCTCGCGGACGTTCTGGATTCTGCTCTCGAATCGCGTTCACCCCAACGGCAAGGGCAACATCCTGCCGCTCGAAGCGGAACTCGGCACACTCGCCGCGCAGTCGGTCTTCGGCTTCAATTTTTCGTATGTGCCCGGCGCGCTCGCCCCGCGCGAGCCAGTGGCCAGTTCCACCGCCGTCACCGCGTCCGCCCGGCCTCGGGCCAGCACTCCCGCCCGGGTCCTCAACGGGATCGATGTGCTCGAGGCGGAAAACTTCGCGCCGCTCAAGGGCCTCCGGCTTGGCCTGATCACCAACCATACCGGGACGGACCGACACCGCCGGGCCACAATCGATCTTTTGAAAAACGTCCCGAGCGTTCAACTCGTCGCGCTGTTCAGCCCCGAACACGGCATTCGCGGCACGTTCGATGAAAAGGTCGGCGACAGTGTGGACCCGGAGACTGGTCTGCCGGTTTACAGTCTTTACGGCGAACGCCGGGCGCCCACTCCGGAACAACTGCGCGGGCTCGATGCCCTGGTCTTCGATATTCAGGATGTGGGTTGCCGGTTTTATACCTACACGACCACGATGGGGCTCTGCCTCGAAGCCGCCGCCAGGGCCGGCAAGAAGTTCTTCGTCCTCGACCGCGTCAACCCGATCAACGGCGTCGCAATCGACGGCCCGGTCCTCGATGGCCCGCCCAGTTTCACCGGCTTTTATCGCATCCCGGTCCGCTACGGGATGACGATTGGTGAAGAAGCGAAGATGTACAACGCGGAGCGCGGGTTGCAGGCGGACCTCACGGTCATCCCGGTCAAGGGCTGGCGCCGCGAGCTGTGGTTTGACGAAACCGGCCTGCCTTGGATCAACCCCTCGCCCAACATGCGCAGTTTGACCGAGGCGATTTTGTATCCAGGTGTCGGCTTGCTCGAAACGACCGCGGTGTCGGTTGGCCGCGGGACCGACACGCCATTCGAACTCGTCGGCGCGCCGTATATCGACGACCTGGAACTGGCGGCTGAATTGAACCGGGCCGGATTGGCCGGCGTGCGGTTCATCCCGGTGCAATTCACGCCGACGGCCAGCGTGTTCAAAGGCCGCGAGTGCCGCGGGGTGAACATCCTCCTGACCGACCGCGATCGATGCAATGTGGTGGACGTCGGCATCGTGATTGCGCAGATCCTGCACCGACTGTATCCGCAGCAATTCGACATCGAGAAGTTCAACCGCCTGCTCGTGCATCCGGCCACCATCGCCGCCATCAAAGCCGGCAAATCGAGGCAGGAAATTCGGGCCGCCTGGAGTGCGGAGCTCGAGAATTTCAAGCACCGCCGCGCCCGCTTTCTGCTTTACCCCTGACCACGCAGGGTAGCAGACCAGGCTGCACATGCGGACCTGGGAGAGCCTGAACGACATGCTCCACTCGGCCCGCAAGACGCAAACCAGGCGATGAAGAATGAAAAGTCATGGTTTGAGCCCTCTCATACCGAGTTTTGGCGGATAACGGTTGTGTCAATACTTAAGTACGACCCCTTTTCGACCCCTTTTTGGTCTTTCCGCTCTGGCCCCCCCCGCTTTGACCGCAGGGGGCCAGAGCGTGGTGCCCGCTGAAGACTGCTGAAAGCCCTCGAAGAAGCCCTCGCCGGACCGCTTTCGTGCGGTGGCTACGGTGAGGCAGGCCGCAGGCTGCTCTCCACCGCCGGTGCCCGCTCTTACCATGTCCTAGGAGTTCATCCCCTTTGTGTGTATCGGGTGCCCCGCCGTGGCAAATCGGCTAACATCTAAAATCGTCGTTGTCGTCGCTTGACTCCCCGCCTCCGCTTTTCGCACTATCGGCACATGGCGAGCGAAAACCAGACGCAGACGCAGTACTGGCGTGTGAGCCCAGGCGAGCGCGGGTACCTTTGGCGCGAACAAAAACTCCACGAGTGCATCGCCATCGGCTGGAACGAAACCGGTAGCGCGAAGGGCAAAAGCAGGCCTTGGCTCCGCCGTGCACTAAAGGACAAGAAGAAGTTCGAGTGGCGACCAGGTGCCCACGCATTCGGTCAGCTCGAAGACTTCATCTGGAACATTCGGAAAGGAGACAAGGTCGTCGCCTCTACCAGCGGTGGCGGCATCTACGCGCTGGGAACAGTGGTCGGGGACTACGAATACAATAGGAATCTTTGGTACCGACACAGCCGCAAAGTCGCGTGGGAAACGACTTTTTGGTCCCCCGTCAAAATCAAGTCCCTGGACCTTCGGGAGGACGTTTACAATAAATTCCACGGACGAAGCTCCTACACGATCCGCAGCCTCGAACCGGATCAATGGAATCACTTCACCGACCGGTTGAGAAAAGTGCGCACGCCTTTCAGAAATCTCGCCATGTGGGGTGGACTAATTCAGTCCCCCGAATACGAGGGCGAGGTCATCATCCTCTTCACTCACATGCTGCAACACTTCGGAATGCGCATCGCCTCAATCGGCACGCGTTTTCCCGACGCGATTGTTGAGCGAAAAAAGAACGGCACATGGCGAACGACCAACGTCGAATTCGAGCTGCGTTCCAGCCGATTCTGTTGTCACATGCCTGCTTGTGACAACAAGGGCACGTTCTGCCGCACGATCGTCTGCTGGGAGGACGACTGGACCGACAGACGCAAGAAATCCAGATTTGAGATTATCGAACTGAAGCGTGAACTTGAGAAGATTTTGTAGTATTCCCGCCGCGCAAAAGGGGACGCAACTATGAGCACACGAACTGCAGCCGAAGTCGCGAAAAACGCCGACGTTCATCATGCGATTGAGGGAGCGCTGAAGAGCCTGGAGCACCATGCCCGCAAGAACGGTACCGGCACGTCTTCGACAAAGTCCTCCACGTATTGGTCGCGATCGATCAGGCAGGTTCCTGCTCGATAACCTAAAAGGGGTCGTACTTAAGTAATGACACTCTACTCAGCCTTATTTTTCCCATAGCAGTGGGTTGGCCACGTGTGACAGGCGTATTGGGAGGATTGGGAGGATCACTGCGTCACAATTAACCGGGTTCGACACCGCAATGCAAGGCGATGATTCAAGGCGCCATCGAGTTGAAGTTTCGACGAACGCTCGCCCTCCCGGTTTCCTCCGTGTTCTCACGGGTTCTCCGTGGTGAATCCGGCCATTTTTCTCCGTCACGGCACGATCACGCGCAGCGCCTTCGGCCTCACCGAGAAGGTCGCCGGCAAGTTGCCGACCGTCTCGCCGTCCACCTGCACTCGCGCGGGAAGATCGCTCTCGAGCCGGAACGAATCCGCGCGCAGCCGCCGGATGTCTTTTAATCGGTCGAACCGCCCCGCGCCTAATGCCAGCCCGCAGCGGAGCAAGTCGAACCACGTCGCGCGCGGCAGAACGACCACCTCCAGCAAGCCGTCCACCGGGCTGCCGTTCGGAAAGACCGGCAGGCGCCCGCCGTAAAATCGGCCGTTGCCAACCAGGACCAGCTCGCCGGCCACCGTCTCGGCCGGTGTCGAAACGGTGATGCGCGGGTGCGGTTCCAGCGAGGCGCGGCTGGCGGCGATGACGTAGGCGAGAGGTCCGAGCAGCTTTTTGGTCTTCCAATTCACGAGGTCAACGGCGCGCGCATCGAGGCCGGCTCCGGCCATCTGGGCGAAATATTGCCGCTGCCGGGCCGGGGCTGGTTCCTGGCCCCTCGTCGCAGGGGCGAAGGGCATGTCCGGGATTGGGGACAAACCGCGGTCCGAGTCATGGAGAGGTGGGTTGTGCACCTCACGTTGCCGGGTCGTCTTGGATTGGTATGCCTCCTCTCCCGC
>JAGWYX010000505.1 GCA_018969165.1 Verrucomicrobiota bacterium | reverse complement strand
GTAGGACGTGACCGCGTAGCCGGGGAGAAATTCACGGAATGATTTGTCCAGGATGCGGCCATCCGTCAGTTCAAGTCCGCCATCGGCGCGGACAGATTTCACGGTGACGAGTTCACCGTTGGTCACGCGCCGGCCTGACGCCAATTTCCGATTGGCCTTGAGATGCAGCCGGTCGCCATTTGCGACGGAAAACTCGCGCGTCTGGCAGACCGTCAGGCGGTCGAGCAAACGGTTCGAGACCGTCACGATTTTCCCGCCGACTTCAACGAGCACGCTTGATTTCAGAATTCCCGCCAGCCTGCCCTTCGCACCCGGTTGGGCATCGCGGACTTTCTGGTTGAAAACAATCACGGCATCTTGCGGATAGAAACGCTCATCGCGCTTTTGCGCGTTGGTGAGGTCAATTCTTTCCAGTGCTTGAACCGCCGAATCCGTCGCGCCGAGCAACCCCTTTCCTTTTAACGCATCTCGCACGCGCGAGTTGACGCGATGCACTTCACCCCACGTTTGCGAGACAACGACCGCCGAAGCATTTTGCTCCGCGAGCCGAAGGTATTCGTCGGCGAGCTTGTCGGCTTGTTCGCCAATGCCACACGCGACAATCGCGCCCATTTTGTCGAGACGTTCAAATGAATCGCCTAACTTGCCAGCCGCCGCAGCTTCGACCGCGTTGCGATACAGCCTGATGCGCTTGCGTTCCTCGACATCACGACCGAGCGCCGGGTCTTGCCGTCGAATCTTGTGCAATTCGACCGGCTTCACTCCGGCATGGCGTTCGATGGCGAGCAGCGCATCCGACGCCTCAACCGCTCCGTGTTGCCGCGTGTCGCCGGAGAAAACCAGCCGTCCGTGTCGCTCATGGATCAACCGGACAAGCTCCAGCATCTGCCGCCCGCCAATCTGACCAGCCTCGTCCACCACAATGACGGCGCTGTGAGCAAGTTCACCCTTGGTAAGAAAACTGGCGACCGTCGTTGACGTCGGAAATCCAGCCTTCTCCATTTCCACGACTTGCTGACGTTGCGGGGCGAGGACGACCACGCCCCGGCCAGACTGCCGCAGTTGCTCCACCAGTTCGCGCAGGACAAAGCTTTTGCCCGTGCCAGCACCGCCGCGAAAGACAGAAACGCCATTTGTCGAACGCAACAAGGATTCGAGGGCTTGGCGTTGTTCATTGTCGAGTTGCGGATTCGCCGGGAGGGGATTCGACACCAGCGGGAGACAATCCCCGACGCCATCTTTCGCGGTCTGAACGATTTCCCATTCGCGGAGCAGAACTTCTTGCAGGGTCACTTCGCCTGGCCGCGCTTCGTTCCGGATATAGCCACGCCGCTGGGTAAATTCCTTGAGGTCGGAAACCGAAAAACTTTCACCACGCGCCCGGCCCAACGCCTCTTGCCATAACTGACATTCAAGAACCACCGAGTTTCGGTCGAACACGTGTTCCTCAGCCCACTGAACGGCTTCGCTGACACTGACGCGATTTTCCTCTTTTGCGTCATGCTTCGGCTCCACTGAAAGCTGGTGCAACGAAGCCCGCTCGGTTTTGCTCAACTGTGCCTCCCACAGTTGGCGCAGTTCATCCCGGCTCAAGTCTTTCTGTTTCCGGGTGCGCTTCTCCGTGGCGAGCTTTGCGCGGAGTTCCGAGATGTTCGCGCCGCCGAGTTCCGGGTGGTCCGCCAGCAGCTTCGCCAATGCTGCGTCAATTTCCGCATCTCGCTTGGAAAAGCGCCTGCAAATTTCCTCAGACACCCCCTCGATTTCAAAATCGCCTCGTGGCCGGTTGCGAATCCGATACCCGAAAGCCTTCAAGTCACGGGCGAACTCGTGGTAGTAGATGTTCTCCGCGAATTTCCTCGCCCGCAGCAGTTCGTAATTCTCAAGCGCTTTCCACCGATTTTCCACGGCGTCGAAAGTCGCGTTGAAAACGATGCAATGCGTGTGCAAATGCGGATCGAGCGCGCGGGAGGTGTCATGGGTGAATTGCGCGGCAACGAAATTCCCGGTGAGCCGTTCCTTTCGCACGCCACCGACCCGGACACGAGTTGCCGCGAAAGCCTCAAAATTCTTCAAGGCTGCCTGCACCGCCCGCGCATGAGCCTCGAAAATCCGCTCGTCATTGCCGAGAAACCCGACAAGGGAAACCGACTTTGGCGGCGAAAAAGTGAAATCGTAGAAAATCCGCCGATTGGCCGTGTTTTTGTCGCCTTCAGTCCGGGTGGTGTTCTGGCGCTGAGTCAGCTTCTCGCCTGTGGCCGGATGCTGATTCTCGCACAACCGCAGAAAATCATCGGCGCGGACTTTTCCGGCCAATCCGAGCCGCTCCGCCCCCACGCCAACCCATTCGCCGGACACGCGTTGCCCTTCGTCGTAGTAATCCCCGACGCACAGGTGTTCCTCGAAGTATTCCCGCGCGTTTTTCAGGTTGTATTGCGTCTTTGCCGTTACCACACCCCGGACAATACACGGACTGCACGCGGTCTTTGTGTGTCTGACACACCATTGCTCCCCCGAATTATGATGAACTGCCTCCATGAGCACGACCGCGACTCTGAAGCCGGGCAACCAACTGTGGGGCATTTACCACACCGACCGGGAATATGCCCGCGTGATGGGTGATCCACTTCGCACCGTGGTTGAAGCTCCCACAAAGCTCGCAGCCGAGGAAGAAGCCGCCCGACTCGGATTCAGCGAACCGTGGGCACATCCGGTCGCGGCAACTGAATTGCGACGGGCACAATGGCTTTCCAAACGCCGACCAGGACATCGGCAAGAACTCGCCCACAAACCATCTCACGGCATCCGTATTTGAACATCTGATTATGCAAACTCCATCCACAGCCCAAATTCGCACCGCCATCGAGGTGCTCAAAAAATTTGGCGAACACGTCAATCACAACGCCGCCAATCTGGTGGTTCAACTGCCAGACACACACTTCGGGGACCACTGCGCCGCACGAGTCGAAGTGCTGAAAATCGAACAAGTAGGCCGCATTCAAACCCTCACCGCGCAACTGGAGAACTGGCGCGATCAATTGCCGCAGGAGAGGAGGCAGTGTGTTTCTCATCATGTTTAAGACAGGACAAGCCTTACTCCTTCGCCAGCGAAGGCTTTCGAGTCCGCGAAATGGTCGCGGTTGGGACGCGGAATATCCGCGCCATTACCCGGCCATGCGGCCGTGTTCGTGGACAGTCCGCGACCGCGTCCGGTCCGAAACCAGTCCGCATCCGCGCCTTGACCGGGGCCGGGGCCAGTCCGTAACCACGTCCTGGCCATGCCCGCAGCCGCGTCCGAAGTCAGTCCATATCCACGTCCGAATCCGGGCCGCGAATGTCTGCATCCAGCCCGTGTCCGCGAACTATCCTTGTTCCCGTCGAGTTCGCAGTCGCGCACAGCCCATCATCGTGGCCAGTCCGTATTCGCGGACAGTCCGCGCCCGCGCTGAAACCGCCGAATGTCCGGGTCACGATTGCATCCCGTCCGCACTGCGGGCGATTTATCACCGCATATTATCCGCGTATGTCCGCGTTTGATCCAAATGATGTCCGCAAAGCGGTATCGGAATTTACGCCGCGTCACCAACAGAAGTTCGAGAACTTGCTGCCGGCAAGGGATGTCATCGTCGAGTTGCGGCAGAAACGGGCTTCGTTCCGTGCCATCGCTGAATTGCTCACGCAACATTGTCTGCCAGCGGGCAAGACGGCCATTGCAAATTTTTGCCACGAAGTGCTGGGCGAAACCATCCGGCCACATCGCCGCACTCCTAGGAAACGGCTTCCCGCCCTCGAACCCAAAGGGGAAAGCAAGTTCGTTCTCCCTGCGTCAGCCACCACTGCGCCCGGCGAGCCGCCCAACCCCGAGGCAACCGTAGATCGTCCACGCGGGCCGCGCATCGCTCAAATCCGCAAACTCAATCCACAATCCAATGAAAAGGCTGATTCTCATCCTTAATGGCAAAGGCGGCGTCGGCAAGAGTTTCTTCGCCGTCAATTTCGTCCAATTCCTCAAAGACAAAGGCATCACC
>JAGWYX010000504.1 GCA_018969165.1 Verrucomicrobiota bacterium | reverse complement strand
CGTTGAATCCGGCGGGATGTTCATGAGCGCGGGGCTGAACTCGAAGGCCTGGTCCAATTCGCGCTGCTGATGCGATTCGGCCGGGACGCGAAACGTCTGGACCGCGGCGCTGTTGGTTGACTGCGCGTCGGCGGCGCGTTGCCAGTTCAGCCCCAAATCGCGCACGCCGAAATCGTCGTGCGCCGCCACTTTGACCTCGAGCACATCGGTCACCAGCAGCGCCGTTTCGGGTTGGAGGCCGGGCAACTCCGGCTCGGGCGGGGCGTCTTTCTGCCGTTGGAGATTCAGCCGCCAGGGGACGCCCGTCTCCAGTCCCAACTGATCGCGCCAGGTGAACACGCAAGCGGATACCGCGTCCAGGTCCAGGGCCGGGCTGCTGAAGGTGTCGCCTTGGATGGACAACGGCTGGGGCTGCTGGTCATCGGGCCGGATCGCCGCGGCCGCCAGGGCGCGGGTGGCCCGACCGTGGAAGGTGACCCGGCTGCCTTCGAGCACCGGCAGCACACCGTTTTGAATCCCGGTCTCGACCGGCGAATAGCCCAGGTATTTGGGTAACTCGATGGTGGCGGATAGCTCGCGCAATGTCGGCCGGTAGGTAGGTTGAATCTCCACCTGCTGTCGGGCGTCGCCCAGCCAAATCCGCAAGGTGCCGACTTGGGCCTGCCCCGGCAGGTGGAATCGGACCTGACCGTGCTGGACAGGGGCTTCGATCCAGTCCTGGTCCTGGTATCGGCAGAAGGCGCGGGTCGGCTGCCAGAAGGAACGGTAGCGGACCGCGCACGCCAGATCGAACGGCTCGCCGTGCGGCACGATCCGTCGCGCCGGCCGCGCGTCGAGTTCGACCAGGGTGATGCGCGGGATGGCCGCGATGGGCATAATCCAGCGGCGGAAGGCGTTCCACCCCGTGGCCGGCACCAGGAGGACGGGCAGGACGCCCAGCCCCAGCAACCCCGCCAGCACCAGCCCACCGTATCGGACCGGTCGGAGGTTGACGGTCTGGCGAAAATCGTACGCGGCGGCTTCGGTGGCCACCTGGTCGATCGCGGCCCGGTAGAGCGCCGGGGAAAAATACGCCGGTCGGATCGCTTCCTCAGCCAACTCGACCACGCCCAGCAGGCGGTCACCGAGCCGGCGGTGATATTGCTGCACATGGACGGCCAGGGCGCGTTGATCGCGGCGGTGGATCAACCATCGGCGCGCCCACCAGGCCGCGGCCAGCAGGACGCCCAGGCCCGCGACAGCCGCGAACCCCAGGCGCCAACCGATCGGCGTGTCCCAGCGCCGATCCGAGACAAACAACGCCAGGTAGGAAACCACCAGGCCGCCGGTGGCGGCGCAGACCGCCGCCGCCGTCTCGCGCAGCCAGAGTCGGCGCGAGACCTGGGCCAACTGCCGGCGCAGTGGCTCGGGTAGCGACAGCGTGCTCGGATTTCCGTTTGGTGCCATGACGATCTGGGCGTGGCTGTTGTTATACCATGCCCGTGAGTTTGCGTCCCGTCCAATAAATCGCCAGCACCAGCAGGAGCGCGCCGCCCCACCGGGGATCGCACCAGAGGCGCACGCGTTGCTCGATCGGCTTGGGCTCGGGCAGCAAAGAGATTTGTTGGACCAATTGCCCCAGCGCTGCCGTCGTGCCGCCGGCGCCGCCCGAGATGCCGGCGACCTCGCGCAGAATTTCGAGGTTCACCGGCTCCCCGACTTTTTCCCGCTGCGGTTGGGCGATCAGCAGCGCGGTCTCCAGATGTCGCCCGTCGGTTGGGGCGTCCACAATCACTTTGTGGGGGCCGCCCTCCTCGGGGGTGAACTCGGATTTGAAGACGCCCCACCCACCGGCCACCGGGGCGAACTCCAGCCGCTCGCTGCGACCCGACGGCGCGACTACCCGACCGTTGACCGGTCCTTGCTCGGCGGGAAAGCCGGACGCGTTGAGCACGGTGGCCTGGAGAAAAATGGTGTCGCCCAAAGCCGGGGTCTCCGGGCTGAAGCTCAGCCGGATGCCTTGCTGTTCGGCAAGGTGGCGCGCATGGGCCATCCAGCGCACGACCTGGCTCCAGAACCGATAATGGTATTTGTCCTCGACCCCGCGGCGCCAGCGCCAGGCGCTGTCGGTACCGAGAAACAACACCTTGCCGTTCCCATACGCGCGCGTTACCAGCAGCGGCAGCCGACCCCATTCGTTGCGCAGACTCGAATGCACCGCCAGCACCTCCGAGCCCGGGCGACTCTTCTCGACGGCGGCGGACCAGAAGAAGCCGGGCAACTGTCGCCAAATCTGGTCGTTGCGTTCTTCGTCCGCGTCAAAGCGCGTCAACAAATGTCGCCGTCCCAGTGACGACAGCACCAGCGTGGCCTCGTTCTCCAGGGGGATTCCCTCCGGCTTGTTGGCATCCAGCACTACCGGGAACAGTTCCTTCAACGGACTGTTTAGCAAAGTCAACTCCCGTCCGCGGCGGCCCGGCACCAGCACCAGGCCGCTCTGCTGCTGCTCGACGAGGCCGCGGATCAACTCGGCGTCCGCCGCGCTCAATTCGCCGTCGCCGATGCCGACATCACCCAGAAAGACCACGTCGAATTTGGCCAGGGCCTCCTTGGTGTGCGGGAAGGCCGCCAGGTAATCGCGGCCCGCGCCGGGACCCAAGCCGGGCAGGAACAGCAGGCAGTTCATCTCGACCCCGGGGTCGCGCGCCAGGGCATTGCGCAGGTAGCGGTACTCCCAGCGCGGCAGCGAATCCACCAGCAGGACCCGCAGCTTGTCCACGCGCACGTTGATCCGGAAGGTCTGCGCGTTGTTGTCCGGCAGGCTTTCATCCGGCTCGACCGGTAGTTTCAGCGTCAAGAGGGTGTCTCCCACCGAGTGCGGCGACCATAAGATGGCGTCCTGGTAGTCGCTCAAGGCCGGCAGGGTGATCTCCTTGCGCGTCTCGATGCGCTCCCCATCGTAAAGGGTGACGGTGGTCTTCACGTCCCGAGGCAAGTGGTTCTGGATCTTGAACGGGATGGCGATGTCCTCGCCAAACAATCCATAGGCGGGCGCCGAAACGCTCTCCAGCGCCAGGTCCGGCACCGGTGTCTCCCGCCCGACGCCCACGGTGTAAATCGGGACGTTCTGCTCCCGAAACCGGGTCGCCGTGCCAACCGGCGATTTGCCCAGGTTCCACTCCCCGTCCGTCAGCAGCAGCACCGCCTTGAGGTTGTCCTCCTGCTGCAGCACCGATAGCAGCGCCGCATCGAGATCGGTGCCTTCCGCGACCTTGGCGCGAGCGGTGTTGGTGCCGGCCGGCGGGGCGGCGAAATCCTCGAAAACGACCCGGGCCTGGGCTGCGAGCGGTTTCCAGAGCTGGGCCTGGCGTTGCTGGGCGAGCCACTGGGCGCGGCTGATCACGCGGTTGGCGGTATTCGTGACGGCGATGTCGCGTGTGTCCATGCTCCGCGACGCGTCGCACAACACCACGATCTCGGGTTTGCCCAGCCGCCGAACCCGCCGCACGTATTCGGGGCGCAACAGCGTCAACGCCAGTAGCGTAATCAGCAGGAAACGCAACCCCTCCAGCCATGCGACCGCGCGCCGCCGGCCGCTCCGTTGCCAGAGCGTGAGGCACAACCAGGCCGAGCCGGCCCAGAGCGTCGCGCCCAGCAGCAGCGCCGGCCA
Source organism: Verrucomicrobiota bacterium (assembly GCA_018969165.1). GTDB lineage: Bacteria > Verrucomicrobiota > Verrucomicrobiia > Limisphaerales > JAGWYX01 > JAGWYX01. Next base: position 398 of record JAGWYX010000504.1, on the reverse strand, counting down.
GGAGACCGCGGTGGACCAGTGGCTCATGCGGCCTCGCCCACGCCCCCGCTCGCCGCTCGCCGCGGGAACCGGTCCGCCACCGCTTCCGCCGCGGACGGCTTGGGCGGCCGAATCAGGATCGCCTCCACCACCAGGAAGGTCAGCATCGCCAGCAGGAATAACCGCCAGATTTCACCCTGGAGGCTGGTGGTCTGGCGGCTGCGCTCCGCCAGGGTATTGAACGGCAATGCGCCAAACAACCGGCGCGCCTGCTCGGGCTCCAGCACCTCGGGCTCATCTTCGAGGCCCGGCCGGTTCACCGCCAACCAACGACTGCCGGACCGGTAAACCCCGGCCTGCACGCGAATGTCCTTGCCCCCGCTGGAGTCCGCCGCTTCCCAGCGCCGCGCCAAATCGGC
>JAGWYX010000503.1 GCA_018969165.1 Verrucomicrobiota bacterium | reverse complement strand
AACTCCGTGCGCGCGATGCCCACCCCGTGCTCGGCGGCCAGTGAACCTCGGAATTGGCGGACCAGCGCCGAGACCTCATCCGCCGCCTGCCGGAATTTCTTCTGGTCAGCGGTCGAGTGCAAATCAAGCACGGGCCGGACATGCAACAGGCCGGCGGCAGCGTGGCCGTAATAGCAGGCCTCGAGCCCGAGCGGCCGCATGATCGCTTCGAGGCCGGCGACATAAGCCGGCAATTGCTCGGGTCTCACTGCGGTGTCCTCGACGCCGGTGACCGGCTTGGCGTCGCCTTTGCGGCTGGTCAACAGCGACAGCCCGGCCTTGCGGAGCGCCCAGACCAGGTTCATCTCGGCCGGGTTTTTAAGCAGCAACGTGCGCAGGCCCAGCCGGCGCCGCGATAGGGCGTCGAGCCGGCCCGCTACCTGGTCGTAAAACTCGACCAGCAGCACTGACTCGCACGGTTTGGCCTCGAGTTCGAGCAGGTCGCGCGCCGCCTGGAACTGGAGTTGGCCCCGCGTCTGGTCCAGGAGGACGTGATCGATATGCTCGATGGCCGCCGCTTTTAGATCGAGCAGGGCCACCGTGGCCTGCATCGCCTCCGCGACGCTGGCGAAGAAGACCAAACCGAGGCCCTTCTGACGCGGCAACGGCACCAGGTTCAGTTCCGCCGACACGATCGCCGCGAGCGTGCCTTCGCTCCCGCAGAGCAAGTGGTTGAGGTTCGATGGCTCGCGCGAAAACCGGTCGAGCGCGTACCCGGGCCAGCGCTTCAGCAGACCCGACGGCATTCGCTCCGCAATCTCACGGGCGTGCAGTTGAACCAGGGCGGCGATCGACTCGCGTTGCTCCCGCAGGGCCTCGCCGTCCGTCCCGACCCGTTCCACGCGGCCGTCGGCAAGCACGATTTCCAGGGACCGGACATGATCGGCGGTGGTGCCATAGACTGGGACGTGTGCGCCCGAGGAATTATTGGCGATCATCGCCCCGAGTGTGGCGCGCGAACTGGTCGCCACGTCCGGCCCGAACCCCAACCCGTGCGGACCGAGAAACGCGTTGAGCCGGTCGAGCACGACTCCCGGGCCGACCCGCACCGTGCGCCGGTCCGGATCCAGATCGCTGATCTGCCGGTTATGCCGCGCAAAGTCGATGACCAACCCGTCGCCGATTGCGCCGCCGACGAGGCCGGTGCCGGCGCCGCGCGGAATGACGGAGATGCCGGCGTCGGCGGCCGCCCGGATGACTCGGCTCGCCTCCTGGGCGTTTCGCGGGAAGGCGACACCGGCCGGTTCGATCTGGTAAATCGAGGCGTCCGTGGCGTAGAGCTGGCGCGTCAGGTTGTCGAACGCGATTTCGCAGCCGGTCGCCGACAGCACAGATTGTTGTTCGGCAGTGAGGGTCACCGGACAGCAGGCGCTTTGGTGATGCTCTGTGTCATAACCCTTCCAACTTACTACCCCGGTTTTCCGCGCGTCAACCTGCCGGACTGAACCCACGTTTTTCGCACGCGTATAGGGGTCGTAACATGGCTTGCTCAATCAGCGGACGCCGGTTGATTTGACGCGCATGAGCACGACGACCGAAATTGAGGATGTCATCCGGCGACTTCCTCCCGCTGAGGCACCAGCGATCGCTAAGTGGCTCGGCGAATATCTCGTGCGCGAGGTTCGGCCACCCACGCCTCCTACCGAGGATGCCGTTGCCAAATGGCGCGGGCGCCAACGATTGCCGGTTGGCGGCGACGTGGACGACTATCTGCGTTTGACCCGCGATGGCCACAACCGTTGACTCGTCGGCATTGGCAGGGCGAGGATCCCGCCGCTGCGTTGTCAGCCGAGAAACAAGTCGGCGGACACGCCAAAATGCCGTGCCAAGGTGCGCACATGATCGAGCGTCAGCCTGCGTTCGCCCCGCAAGATCATTCCCCCCAAGTTACGGCTGCCCCCCAATAGGCGCGAGAGGTCGGCCGCGGCCAGGCCCTGTTCCCCGAGCAAGTGTTTGAGCGCACCCAGACCTCGGACCTTGGGCCATTTCACATTCTTCGAATCGTATTCTTCAATGAGTGAGCAAAGAAGCTCGAAGTAGTCAGCCTGGTCGCGGGTGAACTCATCCTGCCACAAGGCCATCGCGTCGGCCGCCTCGACCACGTTGGCGTAATCCACCGCGTCGTGGATCGGGCGCGGCAGGACCCGGCCGCAAAGGCTCGGGTAGTCCTTCGGCAAGTTTTGAAAGCTGAGTTTGGTACGGGGCTTCATAGTTCGTCTTTCCAGGCTTCGCGATCGTATTCACCATGCGTTAGGAACCGGAGCGAGTAGGCCATCTGGCGGTTGAAGTGCAAAGCCACGATCAGCCGGTAAGTGTTGCCGCAAACGTTGAACACCACCACGGGCTTTCCGCTCCCCACACGCACCAGGTCCGCGCTGCGATAGCAGCGGCGAACCTCCGCCAGGTTTTGCCAGGAAGCCGCACCCACCGTCGCGATCCAAGCGGCCAAATACTTTGCGGCTTTGGGGTATTGTTCCGCCGCGTCGCGGAGGAACTTTTCCTTAATGATCCGCACTCACACAATTTGTGTTCACCAGGGCGAGTTGTCAAACGGGAAAAGCCGGTGAGAATTCGGCGGAAAACAGAAAGCGCTCAGTTGAATGGGGGCAGGGGATCCCGGGAAGGTGCGCATCACCCGGCGGCTGCCGACGGAGACGGTAATGCCACTGAAACGGCTCGCTCAACGGTCGAGGATGAGCACCTGACGCTTGCGGCCAACCGGCGGCACTGGGACAAAAGGAAAGGCTGAGAAAGGTGTCATTACTTAAGTACGACCCCTTTTTGAATAGTTTGGTTGTTTCTGCCGAGTTCCACGATCCGCTGTGCCAGCGTCGGACAACGCGTCAGCGGTTTGTTCGCTCTGGCCGATGCCAAGCACGCCGCATCCCAGATGCGCCCGGAATGCCATGCGAATTATCGCTGGTAACATTGAATGGTTTTTGACACCTCCGGGATCTCACACGGCATCAGCCGGATCTTCGCCAGCGCTCCTTTGGTTGGAATCTCCCTCGCTCCACTAGCAAGCGGGGTTCGTGGCTCACTGTTCCTGTCGATTATTGTCCAAAATGTCGAAAACCACGCTTGGTTTTCAACTGAGCCTGAACCTTAGCGGTAGAAGAACAACAGCCAAACCACGAGTAACATCGGAAGCATGAAGGGGATGCTGAACCGGATGATGTAACCGAGAAAGGTTGGCGACTTCGCCTTTTGCTGGTCGGCGATGGCCTTGACCATGAAGTTGGGACCGTTGCCGATATAGGTGTTGGCCCCGAAGAAGACGGAGCCGATGCTGATCGCCCGCAGGCATCTGGCATAAACAGGATTTCCCAGCAGCAAACCCATCTGAATCTGGTCTAGGGTGAGATCGTCGCCAGCACGACCAGGACGAACCAGTCGGAGGCCCACGATCGCATGCCGGATTTGGTCGACGTGTGGCGCCGCGACCGGGAGTGCAGCCAGTCCAGAATTGTGGTGATTGAGGTAGGCCAGGATTGCGCTGGCGGCATCTGCTGGAACGAAAGCCCCGATTTCAGAGCTCAGGAAACTCAAGTAAGTGGGGGCGTTATCAAGGACGCTGGACAGCGCGCCACTCCCCCAGAAGAACAGTCCGGCGGTAGGATGGCCGAATTGCGATGCGTTGACCTGGAGCCAGTCCAGCGCCGGCATCATCGTGGCGAAGATGCCGGCGAAGAGAATCGCTACTTCTTTGATCGGTTGGAAGTTGAAATCGTTGGCCTCGTGTACTGCTCGTCTGGTTGTGACGTAAGACCCCAGGGCCGCAGCAAACATCAACGCCTCACGCAGGTAGGGCGGGTGATTCACCAGGACCGCGCCCAGCACGAGTGCAAGAAAGGACAAATTGTGCAACCCCTGGAAGCGCCAATGTTCATACGCCGTCTCACGGGTACGCACCTCGCGCGGGGCTCGACGGAAGTTCCGTGAGTCCAGGATGTAGAATGTCAGGAGCAACAGTCCGACCCCGGTGAGCCAGATCTTCCAACACTGGGTGGCCATC
>JAGWYX010000502.1 GCA_018969165.1 Verrucomicrobiota bacterium | reverse complement strand
GGGTTGAGGACAACCCGCGGTCCGGTTCATGGGAAGAGAACATTCGCTACGCCGACGGACGGCGGTTGGTTCGCCGGCTGCGACCGGCCGAGGGGCCAGTGGCGGCCCCGGTAATCCGAAGCGAAGGTTGTTATTTGATCACGGGCGGCGCCGGCTTTCTGGCGCTGGAGTGCGCGCGCTGGTTGGCCGGGAAGCACCGAGGTCGGATCGTTCTCGCCGGTCGCTCGCCTTTGCGGCCCGAGTTGGCCCGGGAGTTACGCCTTTTGGAGCAGAACGGTGCAAGCGTCCACTACGTGCAGGCCGACGTCGCTGATGCGGCCGGTGCCAGCCGCGCCGTGGCGGCGGCGCGGGAGCGCTGGGGCGCGGTGCACGGCTTGATCCATTGCGCCGGATTGAAAGAGGATCAATTCATCTTGCGCAAAGCGGAAGCGTCCGTGCGACGGGTCCTGGCGCCGAAGGTGTCCGGGGTGTTGGCCATGGACCGGGAACTGGGAGCCGCTCCGCTGGATTTCTTCCTGGTGTTCTCCTCGACGGTGGCGGTGTGGGGGAACGAGGGCCAGGCCGACTACGCCTACGCGAACGCGTTCATGGACGAATTCGTTCGGGAGCGGGACCGACTCCGCGAGATTGGAGTGCGGTTTGGGCGGAGTTTGTCCATCAACTGGCCGCTCTGGTCGGGCGGCGGGATGAGAATCGATGACGCGCGGCGGGTCTGGCTTCGAGACGAACTGGGCGTGGAGGAGTTGCCGGTGGCGAAGGGTTTCGAGGTAATGGAGACGGCGTTGTCGATGCGCGGGACACAGATCGTGGTGGTGCACGGCGTGCCTGCGAAACTGCACTGTTGGATCCAAGCCGTTCCTGGGCTTCGTGGGGAGTCGGAGCCGGAGCTGGCCGTTGGTTTCGATGCGCGCGCGCGATGCGTGGCCTGGTTGCTGGGGGTTTTTGCGGAGGCGAGCAAGGTGCCGCTGGCGGATTTGGACCCGAACGAGCCCCTGGAACGGTACGGCATCGACTCGATCCTCATCCAGGCGCTGAACCGGAAGTTGGCCTCGGCATTCGGAAACGTTTCCAAGACGCTGTTCTTCGAGCACCAGTCGCTTGCGGAAGTGGCCCAGCATTTGGCGGCGTCGTGGCCGGACCGAGTCGCAACCCTGGACGCCGGCTACCTGGCTGCGGCCTCGGGTTCACGCAGCGCGATAACCGCGATCCAACCGATGCGGCTGGCAAAGTCGGTGACGCGGGCGGCGGAGCCGATCGCGATCATTGGACTTGCGGGGCGGTATCCCGGGGCGCCCGACCTGGACTCGTTTTGGCGCAACCTGGACGAGGGGCGGGATTGCATTGGGGAAATACCACCGGAACGCTGGGATTGGCGGAGCTATTTCGAGGCCGACCGGAAGGCGGGCGGGCATGGCAGGAGCTACAGCCGGTGGGGTGGCTTCCTCGCGGAGGTGGACGCGTTTGATCCGCTCTTTTTTAACATCGCCCCGCGCGAAGCGGAGTTGATGGATCCGCAGGAGCGGCTGTTCCTCGAGACGGCTTGGGCGACGCTGGAGGACGCCGGTTACACGCCGCGCACCCTCAACGCGTGCGCCCGGAGGCTGGGCGGCGACGTCGGTGTGTTCGTCGGTGTGACGAAGTTGAGTTACCTGCTGCACGGGCCGGAGCTGTGGGCCTCGGGGAATCCCGCACTGCCCGGCACGGCTCCGTGGTCGATTGCCAATCGCGTTTCGTATCTGTTCGATTTCCACGGACCGAGCCAGCCGGTGGATACGGCCTGCTCCGCATCGCTCACCGCCGTGCACGAGGCGGTGCAGAATATTCGGAGGGGCGGTTGCGCCGTGGCGTTGGTCGGCGGGGTGAATCTGTATCTTCATCCTTCAACCTACGTGGGCCTTTGCGCGACGGAGATGCTCTCGTCTGACGGGCGGTGCCGCAGTTTTGGCGCCGGCGGTGATGGATTTGTTCCTGGAGAAGGTGTTGGGGCGATGTTGCTGAAGCCTCTGAGCGAGGCGGAGCGCGACGGAGACTTTATTTATGGTGTCCTGCGCGGCAGCGCCGTCAATCACGGTGGTAAAACCAACGGTTTCACGGTGCCCAATCCCAATGCGCAGGCAGCCGTGGTGGCCGCGGCGCTGCGGGACGCCGGCGTCGAGGCCCGCAGTGTGGGCTGCATCGAAGCCCACGGGACCGGCACGGCGCTGGGCGATCCCGTCGAGGTCACCGGCCTGACCGCCGCGTTCCGCCGGGAAACCAATGACACGGGCTATTGCGCTTTGGGCTCGGTGAAATCCAATATCGGGCATCTGGAAGCCGCGGCCGGGATCGCCGGAGTCACCAAGGTGCTGCTGCAAATGCAGCATGGGCGACTGGCGCCAACCTTGCATGCCTCGCCGCCGAACCCGGACATCGATTTCGCTTCGACGCCGTTTGTCTTGCAGCAGGCGGCTACGGCGTGGTCCAGGCCGTCGCACGGTACCGGGCAGTGGCCCCGGCGCGCGGGGGTGAGTTCATTCGGGGCTGGTGGAGCGAACGCGCATGTGATCCTCGAAGAGTATGAGGACCAGAGGCAAGCGCCGGCGGTGAACGGGCCTTACCTGCTGGTGATCTCGGCAAAGAACGAAGAACGCCGGCGGGAACTGGTGGAGCGGCTCCTGATGTTTGGGCGGGCACGACAGGGCGAGCTGGATGCCGTGCTGGGAAGGATTGCCTGGACGCTCCAAACCGGCCGGCAGGAGATGGAATGCCGCGTGGCATTCCGGGTCCGAGACGGCGCCGACGCGCTCCAGAAGTTGGAGGGTTGGTTGAAGACTCCCGGACCAGCGGAAGGGATTTTCCAAGGCGTGGCGCGCCAGGCGCAGACGCGCAGGCTGACGGGCGCTGACCAGGCGACGCCTGTCGCGGATCTCGCGCTGACCGCGGAGCGCTGGGTGTCAGGCGAGGCGGTGGATTGGACGCGATTTTATCCGGAAGGCGGACCGTGCCGCCTGCCGCTGCCGACCTATCCGTTCGCCCGTGAGCGCTATTGGTTGCCCAAGCCGGAAAGGTCCGGGGAGGTTGAGGTCGAATCCGTGCCGTTGTTCTACGGAGAGGCCTGGCAACCGTTACCCGCCACCGTTGCGCCTTCGGTCGCGGCGGACCCTGTGCGTTGGTTGTTGTTCAATCCCGCCTCGAACTTGAGCGAGGAACTTGTCCGACGGCTCGAGCAGGATCGGGTAACCACGGTGAGATTTGCCGAGCGCTTTGAGCGGTGTGCCGGGGGCGACTTTTGTTTGAGGCAGGAAGTCAGGAGTGACTTCGAGCGGTTGGCCGCGGCGTTGGCGCGTGATTCGGCTCGCGGCTGGCAGGTCGTCTTCCAATTGCCGCCGGGCGAGAAGACACTCTGGGACGCGGAGTCGGATGCCGCTCTGCGCTCGGTGCTGCACGTGCTCCAGTTGTTTGGCGGCAGCAACGCGGACGCTGGTGGGCGGATTCTACTGGTGGGAGAGGGCGGACGCCAGGACGCGTCGCCGGTCCGAGCGGCGGCGGCTGGGCTGTTGAAGGAATGGACCGCCGAAGGCTCGAGGCGGGTGGGCCGGCTTGTTCTTCACGACGGCGTCGAGGGACCGGCCATCGCGGAGATCGTGTTGCAGGAATCGTCGCTGGGCGCCGGATCTGGAAATGAAGCCTGCTGGCTGGGGGGCGAACGTTCGGCGAGGACGATGGTTCGCGCGCCGGCGGAAGGGACGGCGGTGGGCCTGAGGGACAATGGTGTTTATTTGCTGACCGGCGGCTGCGGCGGCCTCGGGATGGTTTTTGCGAAACATCTGATGGTCGCGGTTCGCGGCCGGGTGGCGCTGATGGGGCGGACTGCTCCGGACCCGTCACGATTGGATGCGCTCCGGCGCGAGGCAGGTGGAATGGGAGAGGTGCTGTTTATTCCCGGAGACGTTTCGTGTCGGGCGGATGTCGAGGCGGCGATCGCCTCGATCCGGCAACGTTGGGGCGCGATTCACGGAGTCATCCATGCCGCGGGGATTCTGACCAGCGGGCGATTGAGCCGTTGTTCCGAGACCGACT
>JAGWYX010000501.1 GCA_018969165.1 Verrucomicrobiota bacterium | reverse complement strand
GGCCAGGAACTCGGCACCAAGACCGAGCACCTCAAGTTGGCCGCCGCCGGCAAATACCCGGTCGGGAAGATCCTCATGATCGGCGACGCCCCTGGCGACTTGAAGGCTGCGCGAGCCAACCAGGCATTGTTCTACCCCGTCGTACCCGGCAAGGAAGAGGCCTCGTGGGAGCGCTTTGACTGGGAGGCCCTGGACCGCTTTTTTGCCGGCACTTACGCCGGCCCCTACGAACAGGCCCTGGTGCAGGAGTTCGAGGCCAGCCTGCCGGAGCAGCCGCCTTGGGCCTGACGCCGCGGGTCGGCCGCAGCCGGCCGGCGCCAGCGGATGGACCATCCGCCAGGCCGGGCGACAAGGGGCTTGCTGTCAAGCAGGCGCCTGTTTAAGTTCCCTGATCGACGGCTCAATGCACCGCCAGCTTATGTCAAGCGCCACACTCGGAAACCGAAACACCAACCACAAAGCCATCGTCGCCTGGATCGAGGAAACCGCCAAAGCTTGTCAACCCGACCGCATCTTCTGGTGCGACGGCTCAGCGCGGGAACGCGAGGCGCTGATCGCCGAAGGGGTCAAGCAAGGCGTGCTGATCAAGCTGAATCAGGAGAAATGGCCGGGCTGCTATTATCACCGCTCCAACCCCAACGACGTCGCCCGGGTTGAACAATGTACCTTCATCTGCACCGAGTCCCCGGAGGAGGCCGGTCCCACCAATAACTGGGCGCCGCCCCGCGAGATGTACCAGAAGCTCGGCGGCCTGCTCGCCGGCTCGATGCGCCATCGCACGATGTACGTGATCCCCTACCTCATGGGGCCGCCGGGATCGCCCCTGACCAAGATGGGCGTCGAGCTGACCGACTCGGTTTACGTGGCGTTGAACATGGGCGTGATGACCCGCATGGGGCAGGTCGCCTACGACCACCTGGGCGACCGCGACCACTTCAACCGCGGCATCCACACGATGCTGGACGTGAACCCGGACCGGCGGTTCATCTGCCATTTTCCCCAGGACAACACCATCATCTCGGTCGGCTCGGCTTACGGCGGCAACGTGTTGCTGGGCAAGAAATGCCTGGCCCTGCGCATCGGTTCCTACCTCGGCCGCAAGGAGGGCTGGATGGCCGAGCATATGCTGATCCTGGGCGTGGAATCGCCGGCCGGCGAGAAGACCTTTGTCGCCGCCGCCTTCCCCAGCGCGTGCGGCAAGACCAATTTCGCCATGCTGATCCCGCCCGCGCATTTCAAGGGCTGGAAAATCTGGACCGTCGGCGATGACATCTGCTGGATGAAACCGGGCGCCGACGGCCGGCTCTACGCCATCAACCCCGAGAACGGCTATTTCGGCGTGGTGCCGGGCACCAACTCGAAGTCCAACCCCAACGCGATGAAATCCATCGCGCGCGACACCTTCTTCACCAACGTGGCCTTGACGCCCGATTTCGACATCTGGTGGGAGGGCAAGGACGGTCCCGCGCCCAGCCAGTGCCTGGATTGGCGGGGCAATCCCTGGACACCGGCGTCCAAGGAGAAGGCGGCGCATCCCAACAGCCGATTCACCGCCCCGATGCGCAACAACCCGGCCCTGGCTTCCGAGGTGGACGACCCCAACGGCGTGCCGATCAGCGCGATCATCTTCGGCGGCCGCCGCGCCGCCACCATGCCGCTGGTGTTCGAGGCCTTCAACTGGGCCCACGGCGTCTATGTCGGCGCGACCATGGGCTCGGAAATGACCGCCGCGGCCGTCGGCGGACTCGGCCAGGTCCGACGCGACCCGATGGCCATGCTCCCGTTTGCCGGCTACAACATGGGCGATTACTTTGCCCACTGGCTGCACATGCGCAAACGCATCGCCCGGCCCCCGCGCATCTTTCACGTCAACTGGTTCCGCAAGGACGAGCAAGGCAATTTCCTCTGGCCCGGCTACGGCGAGAACATGCGCGTGCTCAAGTGGATCGTGGACCGTTGCCACGGGCGCGTCGGCGCCAGCGAAGGGCCGCTGGGCTGGATGCCCCGGGTCGAGGACTTCGATTTCACCAACGTGCGCGAGTTCGGTGCCGAGCAGTTTGCCAAGGTGCAGGCGATCAACCCGGAGGAATGGAAGCGGGAGCTGGTGTCGCAAAACGAGCTGTTCGTCTCGCTGCACGCCACCGTGCCCAAGGAACTGATTTTCGAACGGGAACTGCTCGTGTCGCGCCTGATGCCCTAGCCAGGCGCGCCTCAGACCTCTGGTCAGTAATGCTCGGATGACGACGCCGCGGGCGCCGGGGGCGGCGGCGAGAGGCGCTGGATTTCGCGTTCAAATTCCTCGGCTTGGGACTTCTTGCCGAGTTTCTGTGCCAGCGGCAGCAGCTTGCGATAAATGGAAAGCAGGTCCGGGTAATCCGGTGCCGCCTTGAGGAACTGCCGGTAAAGGGCAAAGGCCGGCTCGTTTTCGTCGAACAACTCCAGCAACGCGCCCAAGCGGAGGCTGACGCGAATCCGCTGCTCGGGCGTCGGATCCAGCGCCAGGACCTTCTGGTAAACGGGGATCGCCGCCGGGAGTTTCCCAAGGGAATAGTAAAGGTCGGCCTGTTTCTCCTGCAGGACCGCGCTGCGCGCTGTCAGGGGCAGCGCCTCCAGATAGCGGATCATCTCCGGCGCGGGTTGGCCCATCCGCAAGCTGAGGTTGACGATGCGTTCGTAGGACCACTCGATGAGCTTGCTGTGACGATGCAGCAGGGACTCGTGCAATGCCTCGGACGAATGGCCAAACGGCCGATACAACGGGTCGCCCACCACCGTCGTCTGCCACGATAACACGGACTGGCAGGCATAAGCTGCCTCGCCGACGGTGAAGTGCATCAGCAACCGCGCGAAGAACAGCCCAAAATCGGGTGTGCCTTCCAGATAGGGTTCATAGACGCAACCCATCGTGACGGTGGCCCCCTTGGCCAGCAAGGGGCCGACCCAGTATTGATCGGCCGTGCGGATCGAGTGCGCGCTGAAGGAATGCAAATGGTAGGCGATCGCCCCCGGCATGAACTCGACCTTGGGCCGGGTGAACGGGCCCGAGACGCTCCCGTCATACCACCCGGCGTAAACGGCGATCTGGCTCATGGGAAAGCTGGCCGGAAAGGTCTCCGGCTTCTCGTCGATGACCGTGTCATAGCCGTAGCGTTGCGCCAGGTCGGCGGCCGTGCGAATCCAGTCGTCGCCGATCCGGTAGCTGCCGTTGGTCAATCCGCGCAGGTCGAAATACGCGCGTCCCCACAGGCCGTCGCGCTCGGCGGCCAGGGCCTTGTCCACCAGGGCGTTGGCGATCGTCGCCGAAGGACCATCCAGGCGGGCGACGAGCAACAGGCCGTTGGTCGGGTCCAGCGCCGAAGCGTTGGTGCTGCCGAGGAAAGTGTTCTGCACGGCGCCATAGAGCGGATAACGCCTGCGGCTGTCTGGCAACATCGCCAGCTCGCTGTCCACCGCCGCTTCGTTGCGCCGCAGCTCCGGCCGCAGTTTGTCCATGCCGGCTTCCTTGAGCGCTGGGTCGTTGAGGATTGCCAGCGGCACTCCGTAGCAGAGGACCGCGTAGCGAACCTTCGCGGCCACGACCTTCTCGACCGGCGGGGTCTCCGGCGCCGTCGCCGTGTTGGTAGCCGGGCCGAAGACGAACCAGCCGTGCTTGCGGAAGGCCTCCAGGAGCGGCTGCTCGAGGGCCTCCTGGTACTCAGTGCGGGTCATCGTTTCGGTCGTCGGCAAGTCCAGCCCCACGACCTGGATCGAGGGCACGCCTCGTGCCCGGGCATAGTGCTCGGCGACCACCGCGGACTCGGGCATCCGGTGGTTATACACGACCACGACCGCCTGGCCGGGTTCGGCGGCCTGGGCCCCGAGCCAGGCGCTCATGCCCAGGGCCAGCCTCCAGCCGAGCCGATGCCGGCGTCGTCCCGCAAGGGCAGGGTTACCCCGAAGATCGGTCAGGCGCGGTGTCCTCGCCGCGCCGTGGGCGGCGCGGTGCATGCGCGGCGGCGTTCCCGAAAGGGATGGGTGATTCATGACACGCTCACTTTCAACCCGTCATACGCCAATGTCACACCGTCGGGCAGTTCGG
>JAGWYX010000500.1 GCA_018969165.1 Verrucomicrobiota bacterium | reverse complement strand
ATTTCTTCCGGCAGGAGGAGGCCCATATGACGGGCCTTCACGTCGTCGAGTCTTTCCAGGGCCTCTCCATCGAAATAAAGTTCACCATCGGCGGGATTGCGGTAAGCATCGACTTCCACCTCAACTGTCTCGGCAATCCCTTTGCGGTCTGGCGTCGGGATCTGGACAGGGACTTTTGTGCGCATCTTTTCCCAGTTTTTGGTTGGATCGCTCATAGTGTGTCTCCTTTCAACGGCCGGTGCGCGGAGTAGATGATGACTACGGTGCCATCGGGACAAAGGTTGATCTTCGTGTAGACTCGCCTGTTGGCGTGGCTGAAAATAAATTCGTAAATCTCTCCTGGCTCTTGCATTCCGAAAACTTGGACCCCTTCCAACTCGGGATCTTCCAAGGCTTCACTCAACGCGTTCGGAAGGTCGCCGGGAAAGAGATCGGGAAAGAGGATCAACCAGTCGCGTAGCGCGCGTTGCCGGACGATGATCTTCTTGCGGTCGCCAGAATCCAAAATCGCGCGAACACGACTTCTCCAGGATGCTGGCAGCGTTATTCCCATGCCGTGGTACCGTCACGCCATTAAGGTATCAATTGATACCTTAATGTCAATGGCGTTTTTCCGGTTTCTCGCAACCATTCAAGTTATTCTACAGTAATGGTTTAAGGTTTCTATTGATCGCTCTCTCCAGCCTCGCTGATTCCGCAAATTGCTCCTCCAGCTTCGCGATGAGCCGTTTCATCTTTTGCTCGAATGGCTCGCGATCGTCTTCGGCTGCCTCGGCGCCGACGTACCGGCCCGGTGTGAGCACGTGGCCATGCGTTCGGATTTCGCCCAAGGTGGCGGATTTGTAGAGGCCAGGCACGTCCGCATAAGCGGACGGGTTCTTGGTTGAGTGTTGAGGGTTGAGAGACCAGTCGCCGCGCCATGCGTGATATGTGCCGGCGATCTTTGCGATGTCTTCCGGGGTCAGGTCACGTTGGACGCGGTCAATCATTCGTCCCATTTTCCGAGCGTCGATGAACAGGGTTTGTCCGCGGTGGTCCCGAAGCGGCTGGCTCGGAGAGCCAGCCCTACCTGATTTGTCACGGTCGAGAAACCAGAGGCAAACCGGGATTTGGGTGGAATAGAAGAGTTGGCCCGGAAGCGCGACCATGCAGTCCACAAGGTCAGCCTCGACAATCGCTTTGCGGATCTCGCCTTCGCCGGATTGGTTGGATGACATGCTGCCGTTAGCGAGAACGAATCCGGCAATGCCGGTGGGCGCGAGGTGGTGGATGAAATGCTGCACCCAGGCGTAATTGGCGTTGCCGGCGGGTGGCACGCCGTATTTCCACCGGGCATCTTCGCGCAGGCGGTCACCGCCCCAGTCGCTCATGTTGAACGGCGGGTTGGCCAGAATGTAGTCGGCCTTGAGGTCCTTGTGCAGGTCTCGGTGGAAGCTGTCGGCGTGTTCGAGGCCGAGATTGCCTTCGATGCCGCGAATGGCGAGGTTCATTCGCGCGAGCCGCCAGGTCGTGGGATTGCTTTCCTGCCCGAAGATGCTGATGTCGCCTTTGGCCTTGCCGCCGTTCCCGTTGCCGCTCGCGTGCGCTTCCACGAATTCAACCGATTGCACAAACATGCCGCCGGAACCGCAGCACGGATCGAAGACGCGGCCTTTGTACGGCGCGAGCATTTCGACAAGAAGCTGGACGACGCAGCGAGGCGTGTAGAATTGCCCGCCTTTCTTGCCTTCGGCGCTGGCGAATTCGCTGAGAAAATATTCATAGACGCGCCCGATGACATCCTTGGAACGGCTCTCTTTGTCGCCCAACCCGATGGTGGAAACGAGGTCAATGACGCCGCCGAGACTTTGCTTGTCCAAATGCGGGCGGGCGTATTCCTTGGGCAGGACGCCCTTGAGCGAGGGGTTGTCGCGCTCGATGGCGATCATGGCGCTGTCGACCAGCTTGCCGATGGCCGGGTCTTTGGCGTGGCCTTGCAGGTAAGACCAGCGGGCTTCTGGCGGCACCCAGAAGACGTTGTCGGCGGTGTATTCGTCGCGGTCTTCGGGATCCGCGCCCTTCTCGTCCTTCAACGCGGCGTGTTTCTCCGCGAAGGCGTCGGAGATGTATTTGAGGAAGATGAGGCCGAGGACGACGTGTTTGTATTCGGCCGCGTCGAGGTTGCCGCGGAGTTTGTCGGCGGTGGCCCACAGCGTGGCCTCGAAGCCCAGGTGAGCTTGCGAACGGCTGGCGCCGCCGTTTTTGGAAGTAGAGTTATTGCTTCCTTTGCCCATGACGATTCGGGCAGATGGTATTCCAAAATGCTGGGCGGGCAACACAAAATCCCGGCGTGCGGGCGGCGCCAGGAGCGACAGCGGGGGGGGGCTCCGAGCGGGCCGCAGTGAATGCCGGGCTTCGAGCGAGAATGGAATGATCGGCCCGGCATCGACGATCACCGTCGCCATGCGCCGTAGCCTCCCAAGTATTTCTTCTCGTGCCGAGCGAGATCACGAGGGCCACCAGTCACGCTACCGCATAAATCGCGGCTCAACTCGTAAAAGCTGCGCCGTTGGTCCTGGAGCGCCGGAGGCAAATGTGCGGTCAAGGCCTCGCGGACGAAACGCTCGCGGCTGATACCCAAGTGGCGCGCGGCCTGGCCGACTTGGGTTTCCAAGTCACGCGGCAGTTGTGTGCGAGTTGTGCTCATGCGCGGCAGATTAAGCCGAACGCGGTGGAACTGCAAGTCGACTGTCGGTGGCACGTCAGGCCCCGGCCTGCGCCGTTTGGGTGACCGGCTCCGCGCTGAAATCAACGCGCTTGATCATGGCGAAGCTGTGTTCCTGGCGGAGGTGGCCGTAAACGCGCATCGCCAGGGCGCCGCCGTCACTGTGGCCCAGCCAACGGCTGATCGTCGGAATGTCCACGCCGGACTCGAGCGGAGAGGTGTGACCCACCGCAGCGGCGCCGAGACGCAGAGTTTTGAACCGGAGGACCCGACCCGGAAGGATTTTGGCTCTGCGCCTCGGCGTCTTTCGGTTCTGTCCGTCCAACGGCTGAACTCCAACGCATGAAGCGAAATTGCAGATTAACCTTTACGCATCCTCCTCGCTCCTTAGCATCGCTCAGTTTTGTCGTTCGGCGATATGAAGCGGATGTTCCACCGATTTACCAAAATGCACTGGTGGATCCTGCTCGGATTCTATGGCGCATTCACGGCGCTTTCCTTGCTGCTCCTCCTGCCAGGCAGTTTGACCGGCCACGGTGATACGCTCGCCCGGAGCCTGGCCGCGTCCGTCGGTTCGTTTTCGGGGCCGTTCACCGGAGCGATCGCTCGCGGATTTCAGTCCTGCTGCCTGCAGTTCTCTTTAGGCCTGTGCCCTTACTGCGGCTCGATCCTGGGGATCGGCTTGCTGTTTCAATTCGTCCCGCTCCACTTCGGTCGATTCGAGCACGGGTTTCGACTTACCACGTGGAGTCTCGGACTCCTTGGCTGGTTCGGTGGCGTCTTGATATCTTTTGGGCACGCGTTGTCATGACGCCGCCGTCGCTGTGGCCCAGCCAACGGCTGATCGTCGGAATGTCCACGCCGGAATCGATTGGAGAGGTGTAACCCACCGCAGCGGCGCAGAGAAGCAGAGTTCTGAACCGGAGGACTTGACTCGGAGGATCTTGGCTCTGCGCCTCGGCGTCTCTGCGGTTCCGCCCGTCCAACGGCCG
This sequence comes from Verrucomicrobiota bacterium, assembly GCA_018969165.1. GTDB lineage: Bacteria > Verrucomicrobiota > Verrucomicrobiia > Limisphaerales > JAGWYX01 > JAGWYX01. The sequence goes on along the minus strand of JAGWYX010000500.1, from coordinate 384 downwards.
AGCTCCAACGCCTGAGGCGAAATTGCTTGCGGGCGGTTTTTACGACCGCGTAATATTCCAGCGTTGACGCAAGTCTGTGCGCGGTTAGCTCAGTGGTAGAGCACTTGTCAGCGGCAGAATGAAAGCGGTGGGAAAGTGGCGATTTGAAATTCCATGTTCTTCCGGGTGATTTTCTTCCCTCTTCCAGCACGAGAGTTTTTCTTCCTTCTTCCTTTTCTTCCCTGGTTGTCGGCGCAGTTTTGGATTGCATGCGCTGGCGCATTTTCTTCGGTCTTGGCGCACGATGGCCTCCAAACTCAACCGACGCAAATGCGGCTGCTGCAAACGCTTCTTCAGTCCGGACCGCCACAATTCCACGACAGGAAATAGAGAAGCCCGTAGCAG
>JAGWYX010000499.1 GCA_018969165.1 Verrucomicrobiota bacterium | reverse complement strand
CGGCGGCGCGGCAGCGCCGCCCTAACCGGTTCATGGTCCCATTTCATGCGGCATCGCGAACGGCCGTTCCTCAGGAACTCGGGCCGGGCCGATCTGCGGGTCGGCCGTCCGGCGGCGCGGCAGCGGCGCCCTGCCGGAACGGTTCAGGGGTTCACTGCGCGAAATCTCTTGGGGGAATTCTTTCCCGTCGCAAAGCACCGGTCCACCCGCGCCCCGCGGACGCGTTCACCGGGCGGTTTCAAATCCGACTCGCGCGTGAATTTTCGGCTGCATTTTGCGTCGAGTGAATATAGATTATTAGCATCCTGATGAGACGCATCCTCGCCAGTCTGATTTGCTTTGCCTTCGGCTTTGCTTCCCTGCGGGCTGAATGGAAGGCCACGCCCGACCAGATCAAATCGGTGCCGCCGCCCGCCGCCCACCCGGTCCGGTTCAGCCGGGACATCCAGCCGATCTTCGAGGCCTCGTGCATCCGATGCCACGGCCGTGGCCGGCACAAGGGCGGGTTCCGCCTCGACAATCGCGACACGCTGCTGAAGGGCGGCGACGACGGGCCGGCTGTGGTCCCGGGCAACAGCGCCCAGAGTTACCTGGTCGCGCTGGTGTCCGGCCTGGACGAGGACAAGATCATGCCGCAAAAGGGCTCGCGGCTCAAACCGGACCAAATCGGGTTGCTGCGGGCCTGGATCGACCAGGGCCTGCCGTGGGACGCCGGGGTGTCGCTCGGACGCCCGCCGCCGGTGAACCTCTTCCCGCGGCGCCCAGCGGTACCCGCCGCGCGCGAGGCGGTGGACACGAACCCGATTGACCGTTTCCTTGAACCTTATTTTGCCGCGCGCCGGTTTGATCCGCCGCCGCGAGTGGACGACCGCACATTTGCGCGCCGGGTGTACCTCGACGCGATCGGGTTGATACCGGCGCCGGAGGATTTGCGCGCATTCGAGCGCGACCATCATCGCGACAAGCGGGCGCGACTGGTCCACCGTCTCCTGGCCAACGACGCGCAATACGCGGCGCACTGGCTGACTTTCTGGAACGACGCCTTGCGCAACGATTATCGGGGGACCGGTTACATCGACAACGGCCGCAAGCAAATCACCGAGTGGCTTTATTCGGCCTTGGCCACGAACATGCCGTTCGACCGGTTCGTCGCGCAACTAGTGGATCCGACGAAGGGGTCCGAAGGTTTCGTTAACGGCATCGTGTGGCGCGGGGTCGTCAACGCCAGCCAGGCCCCCCAGATGCAAGCGGCGCAGAACATCTCGCAGGTATTCATGGGCGTGAACCTCAAGTGCGCCTCGTGCCACGACAGTTTCATCAATGATTGGACCCTGGCCGATTCCTACGGCCTGGCGAGCGTTTACGCGGACGGCCCGTTGCCGATGTACCGGTGCGACAAACCGACCGGCGAGACCGCGACGATGAAGTTTCTCTACCCGGAGTTGGGCACGATCGATCCGCACTTGTCCCGGCCCGAGCGGCTGAAGCGCCTGGCCGAGATTATCACGCAGAGGCAGGATGCCCGCCTTGCCCGCACGATGGTCAACCGGCTCTGGGCGAAATTTCTGGGGCGCGGGATCATCGAGCCGGTGGATGACATGGACCAACCGGCGTGGGACCAGGACCTGTTGGACTGGCTGGCGTCGGATCTCGAAGACCACGGTTACGATCTAAAGCGCACGATGGCGCTGATCCTGACCTCGAGGGCCTACCAGTTGCCGGCCGTCGGCGCCGCCGAGCAGGAGCGGAAGGATTACGTGTTTACCGGTCCGGTGGTGCGCCGGATGTCAGCTGAGGAATTTGTCGATGCGCTGTCCGAGGTCACGGGGGATTGGCACACGCTGCCGGTGGCCGAGGTGGACTACGACACGGGCGTGACGAGTGTGCGCCGCCGCGGCGCGTGGTTGGAGGATGCGCCGGCGAAATTGCGCTGGGTCTGGAAGGATAGAACCGCCGCAACCACCGCCGCGGCCCAGACGGTCTATTTCCGACGGATCGTCCGCCTGCCGGAAAAACCGACCGCGGCCGCGGTCGTTGCCACCTGCGACAACCGGTTCAAATTGTACGTCAACGGCAAGGAAGTGACCTCGGGCGACGATCATACCAAGCCGAAACTGGCGGACATCCGGGATCGGCTGGTGAAAGGCGACAACCTCTTTGCCGTCGAGGCCGTCAACGCGAAGGCGGACGACCCCCAGACAGCGAACCCAGCCGGCCTGCTGCTTTATGCGCGCATCCGCTACACGCGCCCCGACCGCCCGCGCGCGACGGAGAAGGTATGGGATCTTGGCACAGACGCGTCGTGGCGGTGGACGACGAGCAAGGTGGACGGTTGGGAGAAGCGAGCGGGTGATAAAGGCAGGGCGGCGCCATCCTTGGCGCGCCGCGGCGGCGGCGACAATTCCGGGAACTGGCAGCACGCGGCCGAGCTGGGGGATTACGCCATGACCCCGTGGAACCTCGGAAACAAGATCGCCCTCAAGCTTTCGATGGCCGCTCAATCCGGCCACGTGCGCGCCGCGCTGGTGAACGCCGATCCGCTGATGACGGAGATGGGCCGGCCGAATCGCGAGCAGGTGGTCACGCACCGGCCGTCAGCCGCGACGACCCTGCAAGCGCTCGAGTTGACCAACGGTTCGACCTTGGCCGACATGCTCAAACGCGGGGCGGAGAACCTGCTGGCCGTCGGGACGCCCTCCGGCCGGAAGGTGGTGGACCGGGTATATGTCCTGGCGCTGGGGAGGAAACCGACGGCGTCGGAACGCACGTTGGCGGAGAACCTGGTGGGGAAGAACCCGCGGCGCGAGAAGGTCGAGGATTTGCTCTGGGCCGTCGCGATGCTGCCGGAGTTTCAACTGATTTATTAGCTTATGAAAACAACGTGTCGATGGAATCGCCGTGAGTTCCTCAAAACCGCCAGTGCCGCGACGCTGTCCGCCCTGGCCGCCGGGTATCCCCGTCAAGTCCTGGCCGCGGACGCCCTCACGCCGAGCGAGACGATTGTGCCGACCGCCGACACGCTGATTGTGCTCTGGCTGGCCGGGGGCATGGCGCACACCGAGATGTTCGATCCCAAGCGCTACACGCCGTATGAGAAGGGCCTGGCGTCCAACAAGGTGCTCAGCACGTTCCCGGCGATCGACACCGCGGTGGACCACATCAAGTTCACCGAGGGCCTCGAACACATCGCCAAGGTGATGGACCGCGGGACGTTAATTCGCAGCTACACGGCGGGGGACCTGGGGTTCATCCTGCACACCCGCCACCAGTACCAATGGCACACCGGTTACGCGCCGCCGCAGACGGTGGCCGCGCCGCACCTGGGGGCGGTGATTGCCCGCACGCTCGGTCCGCGGGACCCGGCGGTGCCGGCGTTCGTGGATATTGGCCAGCGGTTTGACGTCGGCGAAGGGGAGGAATTGAAGTCATTCCACACCGCCGGTTTTCTGGGGAGCGAATTCGGGCCGTTCCTGATCGCGGACCCGGCGCAGGCCGTGCAGAGCGTCCGGCCGCCCGAAGGCATGAGCCCGTCGCGGTTCGAGAACCGCAACAAGTTCTACAAGCAACTCGTCGCCGACGGCCCGGTGGGCGAGTTCGGCAGCGATTACCAGAAGGTATCGCTCGAACGGGCGCTGGACAACGCGCATCGGCTGCTCAGCTCGCCCGCGGCCAAGGCATTCGACCTGTCGCTCGAACCAAAGAAAAGTTATGACCGGTATAATAACGGCCGGTTCGGCCTGGGTTGTCTCCTGGCGCGGCGCTTGACCGAGGTCGGCGCCCGGTTTATCGAGGTGACCACGGAGTATATCCCGTTCGAGTATTGGGACACGCACGAGAACGGCCACACGCGGATGATCGGGATGAAAAAGCAGATCGACGTGCCGGTGGCGCAACTGGTGCTTGACCTGGAGGAGCGCGGGCTGCTGGACCGCACGTTGATCGTGATCGCCAGCGAGTTCAGCCGCGACATGCTGGTCGAGGGCAAGCCCGACAAGCAGGTCAAGGACCAGGTGAAGGTGCCCGACGTGATTAATGACCTGAAGTATTACGGGATGCACCGGCATTTCACGGCGGCCGGGAGTGTGCTG
>JAGWYX010000498.1 GCA_018969165.1 Verrucomicrobiota bacterium | reverse complement strand
GGTTGGTGTAGTCCTGAATCTGCTCGCTCTGCCGGCCATAGACCTTCTCGGCCCAGCGCGCCTGGGCTTTCATGTTGAGCATATCGATGACGATGGGCGCGATCGCCACCACGCGCCGGTCGGCCGCCCCCGTCAGCCACGTGGTCCAACCGCGCTTGGAGGCCCCGGTCACCACGAAGTGTTTGATCGATTGATGAAATTCCCGCTCGGCGAACGTTTGCACCGTGTCCATCGCGCGCACCGCGCTTTTGACCATCGGAAACAACAACGGCCAGGTCGCATCTCCGGTCTTGAGGTATTGATCGAAGGTATAGGCAATCAACGCGTCCTCCTTCCGTCCGTGATAAAGCGGTTGGTTCGGGACCTTGGTCAGCACGGCGGCGATGGCGCCCGCCCGCTCGGCCAACGTCCGGACCATGCCCAGGTCCCGGTCGCCTTCGCCGTCGCCCGTAATGAACAGCAGCGCGATGTCGGGATTGCGGACGGTGGGGGGGCGGACCAATTGCAGGTGGTGACTCCAAAATTGTCCCCGCCAGGTCTGCGACACCAACTCGAGGTGCGCCACGGTGAAACCTTCGACGACTTTCTGGTCGGTCACCTTCCAATTGTAGCTGGCGTCGGGCCGTCGAACGTAGCGCCCGAGCGCGTCGTTCGCGGCGGCGACCGTTGCATCTCCCACCCAGCAGCAGGCGAGCCAGCCGAGGACGACGGTTTGAATCCGGGATTGCCAGCGACTTGATCGCGGCCCGCCTGGCCTCGGGTGAACGGCGGCTGATGACGTATCAAGGAAAAGTTTGAGGCGCAGGAAGGTTGACCGTTCCCACCAGAGAGGCGTGTGCATGGTTCATTAGCAACCAAAGCCGCGTGTTGCGTCAAGCGCGAAAGCCCGCATGATCCGCGCTCGATGGGAGGAAATGGCCGGAATCCAGCCCTCCGGACCGCGGCTTGTCCCAACCCGCAGCGCCCCGGTTGGCCAGCGCCCGGAGAACAACCCCCGGCCGAGTCCATGCCGACGCGCTGCGAGTCGAGGACAACTCGCGGTCCAAATCCGTGAGCCCCGTCGGATCGGTGGTCTGAGGCTGCGCGGAGAACACGGACGTGGGATAAGAAGAATCGAAGGATCGAAGATGCATGACAAAGGTGACTTGAGGTCTGAGGCGACGCTTCGCTAGAGTCCTTGAACCGTGAAGTTCTCGCGATGCCGCTGAACCCTGCCCCAGATCTTCCGCCGCCGTTCGCGCCGGACCCCAGTCGCGTCGGGCCGCAGACTCCGGCGCGGTGGCCGGCCGCCCAACACTGGCACCGGCCCGTTTTCATTCTTTTTCTCGTCTGGCTGGCCGTCGGCTGGGTGACGCTGGCGCTGGGGATCGATTGGGCGTCGGACAACGGTTGGGCGGTGGCCCTGTTCCTGGTCCTGGCGTGCGCGACGACGCTGGTCTCGCTGGCGCGACGATTGCCGCTGCAGAACGTCCTGGCCGCGGCGGGCGTCATTGCCGCGGTCGCGGGGGTGATCGAACTGGTGAGCGTGTTCACGGATATCCCGTTCGGGCCGCGTGTCTATACGGGCAAACTCGGTTCGCGGTTGTTCCATGAGCTGCCGTGGCCCATGCCGTTGCTGTGGGTCGTGGTGGTCATCAACGGGCGCGGGATTGCCCGCCTGATCTTGCGGCCGTGGCGCAAGACCACCTTTTATGGTTTCTGGGTGATCGGGCTGACGTGCCTGCTGGCGGTGGGGTTCGATCTGAGTCTGGAGCCGTTCGCCACGCAGTCCCAGCGGTTCTGGCTCTGGCACGCCCCCAAGTCGGTGCCCGCCTGGGGCTCGGCGCCGTGGGTCAATTTCCTGGCCTGGTTCGTCACCGCGCTGGCGGCGCTGGGATTCGCCACCCCGTGGCTCTTGAACAAGTTCCCGGTCAAGCAACCGACCGATTATCATCCGCTGGCGCTGTGGATGCTGTTGAACCTGCTGTTTGCCACCGGCTGCGCCCAGCACCGGATTTGGCCGGCCCTGGTCTTCAATCTGGCGTTTAATGCCGCCGTCGTGATTTACACCTTGCGCGGCGGGCGGTGGTAAGCCGGCGACCTCGCGTCGCCAATTTTACATTCGACTAAATCGCCGGGAACGCCTAGCGTCCTTGCATTTGAATACCGGCTACGATCAACGCGACCGCCGCGCTACGCTTACATCCACCGCTTTGTGCAATCGCCGCGCGTTCCTGCGCCTGAGCGCCACCGCCGCCGCCGGCGCGCCCTGGGCCTTGGCCAACGGCTTGGACCGCGCGCCCGGCTTGGACCGGTCCGCCGCCAAGGTCGCGATCGTCGCCTGCCGGTCTTACGGTTCTGAAGTCAAAGCCGCCTTGCGCCGCAGCCTGGACCTCCTGGGCGGGATCGGTTCGCTGGTCCGGAACAAGACCGTCACGGTGAAGCTGAACCTGACCGGGACGAATTTCACGAGCCTGTTCGGCCGACCGGTGGGCGAGAGCTACATGACCCACCCCGCAACCGTGACCGCGCTGACGGCACTGCTGTTCGATGCCGGGGCCAGCCGGGTGCGCCTGGTCGAGTCCACCAACAGCCACGCCCCCTTGGAATCCACGCTGGCGCTGGCGGACTGGGACGTGCGGGCGCTGGCCGCGCTGGGCCGGGTCGAGTTCGAGAACACCCGAAACCTGGGTCTGGGCAAGCGTTATGCCCATTTGAAGGTGCCGGCCGGCGGCTACGTGTTCTCGTCGTTTGACCTCAACCATTCCTACGCCGACACCGACGTGCTGGTGTCGCTGGCCAAACTCAAGCAACACGTGACCGCCGGCGTCACGCTCGCCATGAAGAACCTCTTTGGCATCACGCCCAATGCCTTGTATGGCGACCAGGCCGGCACCGAGGACGCCACCGCCGGCCGCGGTCCACTGCACGATCCGCGCGAATTCCAGCACGTCAAGCTCCCCGGCCTCAGAACCGACGCCACGTCGAGCGACCCGTTTTACCGCGTGCCGCACATCGTCGCCGACCTCTGCGCCGCCCGCCCGATTGATCTGGCGATCATCGACGGGATCACGTCGATGAAAGGCGGGGAGGGTCCGTGGTGCGGCGAGGTCAAGCCTATCGCCCCGGGGGTGTTGATCGCCGGGCTGAATCCGGTGTCAACCGATGCGGTCGCGACGGCGGTGATGGGTTTTGCCAACCCGCGCGCCACGCGGGGCAGATCGCCCTTCGAGCACGGCGACAACCATCTGCTGCTGGCAGAGCAGGCCGGGGTGGGCAGCGCCGAGTTGGCGCGCATCGACGTGCGCGGCCTGGCCCTCGACCAGGCGCGGTGTCCCTACACTTGATTCCCCCTTTGCCCCGCCGCCCGACCGGCGCGGCGGCCGTTTCCACCGCGCGCGGCGCCAGAGGCCGTAACCGCGAAACTTGCGGTAATCAGATCCGCGGCGCGCCTGGTTACACGCGATACTCCAGGTCGCCAATGAGCCCGGGCATGGGGATCGGGTATTTGCCGTCGGCGTCGGAGCGGAGCGGGGGTGGCGAATCCATGGTCAGTTTGTCCGACCCGGGCGAGTACTCGACGGTGGAGTTGAGGATCTGGTCGTAAGTGATTTCCTGGCCGCTGTGGGCGGCCATGCGGCCCATCGAACTGACCAGGCTGGCCTGGGCGCCGCGGACCACTTCGTTATACGGTTTGTCGTTGCGGATGGCGCTGGTCAGGTCGTTCCATTCGTTGGTGTAGGGGTCGCGTTCGTCGGGGGCGACTTTGGATTCCCAGAGCAGGTTGTCGCGGTTGGCGCTCAGCCCCTTGTAAGTGCTCGACGGCTGGCCGCAGTCGCCGCTCTTGGAGGCGATGGCATAGCCTTTGGTCCCGTGCAAGTAGCTGGCATAGATGTCGTGGCAGCCCGTCATGCTCCGGCCGTCCATGAAGAACTTGGTGCCGTCGGCGAAGGTGTATTCCACCGAATAATTGTCAAAGTTCTGGTCCACGAAGAGCCGGCCTTCGGCGTCAGAGCGGTATTGGCGGGCGCCGACGGCCTGGGCCTTGACCGGCCAGGCATTCTTCAGCCAGCAGCAATGGTCCACGATGTGAATGTAGAAATCGTTGAA
>JAGWYX010000497.1 GCA_018969165.1 Verrucomicrobiota bacterium | reverse complement strand
GCGTGCTGAACAAAGTCTGAGCGTCATGGAGCCACAGTTCGGAGCCTTCACCGCCAGCGAACTTTACTGTCCCAAATGCGGTCGCGCCCAACCGGTGCGCGAGCGGCTCTTGCTCGTGCTGCCCACCGGCGAGTTGCACGAGTTCGTCTGCGCCCAGTGCGCCACCTCGCTCGGCAAGCGCACCGTGACCGGGCCGGCCGTGCCGCCCCGTGCGGTGGCTGCCCGACGCCCGGCCCGCAAACCGCACCATCTGCTGCGCTGACGCCCGGCGGCGGCCCGCGTCCGGCCCGCCCGCCCCGTCGCGACCCGTATGTCGCCACTGCGGATTCTATTCATGGGCTCCGCCGAGTTGGCCGCCCCCAGCCTGGAGGCGCTGGTTCGCGCCCCACAATTCCTGGTCGTGGGCGTGGTCACGCAACCGGATCGGCCCCGCGGCCGTGACTTGCGCCTGCAGCCGACACCGGTCAAGGCCCTGGCCGGTCACCTGGCGTTGCCGGTCCTGCAACCCGAGCGACTCCGCCTCGAGAGCGCCGTGCAACCCGTGGCCGCCCTGCTGCCGGACCTGGTGGTCGTCGTCGCCTACGGCCAAATCCTGCCGGCGGCGGTCCTGGCCCTGCCGCGTTTTGGGTGCCTGAATGTGCACGCCTCGCTGCTGCCCTGCTACCGCGGCGCCGCCCCGATCCAGTGGGCAATTCTCAATGACGATCCGCAGACCGGCGTCACGATCATGAAGATGGACGCGGGCCTGGATACCGGCGAGATCGTGGCCCAGGAAGCCACGGCCATCACGCCGGAAGACAACGCGCAAACGCTGCACGACCGTCTGGCGGCACTGGGGGCGCGCCTGCTGATCGACAGCCTCCCGAGTTACGTGGCCGGGACCTTGGCGCCGCGCCCGCAACCCGCCGTCGGCGTGAGTTACGCGCGCAAAATCCTGAAGGAAGACGGCCACTTGGACTGGCGCCAGCCGGCGCGGGCGCTCTGGAACCGGGTGCGCGCCTTTACCCCGTGGCCGGGGGCGTTCACCCACCAGCCAGCGTCGGCCAAACCGGTCTTGCTCAAGGTCTGGCGAGCCGAAGTGGTGCCAACGCTCGCCGGCGCACCCGGCCGGGTGCTGGCGGCGGACGCCGCGGGGATCGTGGTCGGTTGCGGGCAGCAGGCCCTGCGGATTGTCGAACTGCAGCGGGAAGGAGGCCGGCGCGTGGGCGCGCGAGCATTCCTGGCCGGGCACGCGGTCCCGGTTGGGGAAGAGTGGGCCTGAGGAGGCAAGGGCCGGGCCGGGAAAATTTTTGCAAAATCGAGGGCGGCTGTTACTGTGGAGCCATGTTGAAGATTTCAGATGCGATGGCGGCGGAGCGCGTCCGCGGCACCCGCCCCCGGAAGCGGAGTCGGCTCTGCGACAAGCAAAGCGAGCCCGACTACCGGGAGCTGCGCATCGACAAAGTGGGCGTGCGCGGCCTGCGGTTTCCCATCCAGATTCGGGACAAGGCCCACACCCTCCAGAACACGGTGGCGACGATCGGGATGTACGTCGATTTGCCCAAGGAATTCAAGGGGACCCACATGAGCCGGTTCCTGGAGGTCCTGCACGCCCACGGCCGCGTGGTGCACGTCGAGAACATCCCGGACATCCTGGCGGCCATGCAGCGAAAACTCAAGGCGGCCAAAGCGCACCTGGAGATGGAGTTCCCGTTCTTCCGGGTCAAGCCGGCCCCCGTCTCGGGCAAGGCAGGGGTGATGGACTACCAGGCGCGCTTCGACGCGACGGCGTGCGGGAGTGACTTGGACTTCGTGCTTTCGGTCAAGGTGGGGGTGACGACGTTATGCCCGTGCTCGAAGGCGATCAGCCGCCGCGGAGCGCACAACCAACGCGGGACCGTGACGGTGCAGGTCCGTTCCCGCAAGGCGATTTGGATCGAGGACCTGATCGGGATGGTCGAACGGTCGGCCAGCAGTGAACTCTATTCGCTGCTCAAGCGGCAGGACGAGAAGGCGGTCACCGAGCGTGCCTACGCCCATCCGGTGTTCGTCGAGGACCTGGTGCGGAACGTGGCGGTGGAGTTGAACCGGCGCGCGGACGTGACGTGGTACCGCGTCGAAGCCGAGAACCACGAGAGCATCCACAACCACAACGCCTACGCCTGTATCGAGAAGGGCTGAAGCCCCTGTATTTTCACGAAAATTTTTGTGGCGCGTTTGCTTTTCTTTGCTACATTCAGCCGCTCTTGAACTCGGGTTCAGGCACGGTTTGGCCGGCGGCCTGACTTGGGTCAAACAAATCTCAGAACTGCATTGTGACAACGAAGAAGAACAGCGCCAAAAAGGGCGGCAACTCCGGGCCGCGGGGCAAGGCCCTGGGTTCGGCCACCACCGCGGCCATCCTGGGCAAGCCGGTGGTCAAAAAGGTCAACAAACGCGTCCCGTTAAGCGGCATCAAACCCGATTGGCTCAAGTATTACAAAATCCTGCTGGACCTCCGGGAGCGGCTCCAGAACCAAATGGAGGGATTAGCCCGGGAGTCCGCCGAGGAAATGGACGGCTACAGCCTCCACATGGCCGACTCGGGCACGGACAATTTCGACCGGGACTTCGCGCTGAGCCTGCTGTCGTCCGACCAGGACGCCGTTTACGAGATCGAAGAGGCGCTCAAGCGCATCGAGAAGGGCACCTATGGCACCTGCGAGTTGACCGGCAAACCCATTCCCCGCGCCCGCCTCGAGGCGATCCCCTGGACCCGGTTCACGGTGGAAGCCCAGGCCCAACTCGAAAAGGAAGGGGCCCTGCGCCAGCGCCGGTTGGGCGCCCTTGGCTCCGTGGACAGCGCCGGCGCGCCGGAAATTGAAGAGGAAGAAGAGGCGGAGGAAAAACCCGCCAAGGAGCGAGAATAAACCATGCCCCGCGAAATCGTCACCCTGGAATGCACGGAAGCGCGCAAGGAAGGCAAACCGCCGTCGCGCTACCTGGCCAGCCGCAACAAGAAGCTGCAGACCGAGAAACTCGAACTCAAGAAGTATAATCGGTTCCTGCGCCGTCACACCCTGCACCGGGAAATCAAGTAACCTCCTATGCCACGCAAGACTCACACCGAGCGCCCCAGCGGCGGACGCGGCGCCCGCGGGCGCTCCGGCGGCACGCTGGAGGTCCGCACCCCGCGTCCCAAGCCCAAGATCAACTTCACCGTCGATGCCCTGGACTACAAGAACGTGGCGCTGCTCAAGCAGTTCGTGACCGACCAGGGCCGCATTCTGCCGCGCAAATACACCGGCCTGCCGGCCCACTACCAGCGGCTGCTGGGCCGCTCGATCAAACGCGCCCGGCAGATGCTGCTGATGAAGTAGAAAAAAGGAAAGCCACGCGCGCGCGTGGCTTTCGGGTTAAATCGACCGGTGGGTCATGGGGGATTACTTTTCGGCCGCCCATTCCCCGGCGCGGAGGAACTCCCTGACCTTGCGTCGTTCATAACGGTGCTTTTGGGGTTTGTCCGGCCGGTCAGCCACCTGCCGGAACGGATGCTTAGGATTGCGTATCACGTCATCGATGTGATCCACGGTTTTCATCATAGGCATAGGAATCCTTTGGAAGGAACCCCCACTGGAATAGGCCGCCTCGGGCGGCCGCTCCTCGCTTTCGCCGCATTGCCGAAATGCTAGACTGCGGATTCGAAGCATGTCGTGCTTTTGACAGCACGAACATAGCACATCGTTCAAAATTTTAAAGCGGATATTTCCCCGCCCTGCCGGAAGGCACCCGACCTCCACCCGCCGCCGCTCCCGGTCCGCACCCGGCGCCATCCCGCCGCCGCGTAAACGCGCTGCACGCGCGCAAATTGCCCGGCCAACACCCCGGCCAGGACCAGCACCCCGTCCGGACGCAATCGGCCGAGAATTGTCGGGGCCGCCCTCACCAGCAGGTCGTCACTCAGATTGGCCACCACCACATCGTAACGAACGGCCCCGCCACCCGGCAGGCGCGTCAGGTCCCGCCGATGAACCGCGACCCGCGGTTGCACGCCGTTGGCCCGCGCGTTTGCCCGCGCCACCCGCACCGCCTGCGGGTCGTTGTCCCAGCCTTGGACCGGTGAATACCCGA
>JAGWYX010000496.1 GCA_018969165.1 Verrucomicrobiota bacterium | reverse complement strand
GGCGACGATGACACTCACCCTGGTCAATCTGCTCCCACCGCCGCCGCCCCCGCCGCCCCCTCCACCCCCGCCGCCGCCGCCGCCATCTGCTCCGACCGTTACGGTGGTAGCCACCGCACCGGTGGCCATGCGGGACGGGTCGGTGCCCGGCACGTTCACCTTCTTCCTGACAGGAGTGGTGACGGACGCGCCGGTGACCGTCACCTTCACGCTGAGTGGCACCGCCTTGCCGTACGTCGATTACACCATGAGTGGGGGCGGCGTCGCGAGTTCAATCACCTTCCCACCGGGGGCCAGCACGGCCACCTTGACCGTCCTGCCCACATCCGCCGGGGCGGGCGGCCACCCCGGCACGGTGACGGCTAGCCTGAGCGCGCAGGCGGGTTATACCCTGGGGGCCTCGAGCAGCGCCACGATCACCATCGTGGACACGGTGCCGATTCTACAGCTTAGTCCTTTTGCCGGCGGGATGCTGCTGAGTTGGGACAGCGTTGCGGGGAAGAGTTACCAGGTACTTTACAAGGATAGCCTCACGGACACCAACTGGACCGGCTGGAGCACGATACTCGCCGCCACCGGTCCGACCAGCACCTGGTGGGACGCGCTGGCGGGGAGCAGTTCCAACCGGTTCTACACGGTCGAAGTGATTCAGTGGTGAAATCGCCTGACGGATAATCAGGCGAACTCGAGTTCGAAGCGGGCGAAGTTCTGGATGGTCTCGACCACACCGCGAGCCACGGCATAGCGGGTGAGACCGGCGATGTCGTGGATGTTGAGCTTATTCATCAACTGCTGGCGGTGTTTCTCGATGGTCTTGATACTCAGGCACAGCTCGGCGGCGATCTGTTTGTTGGCCTGGCCCTCGGCGATCAATTGCAGCACCTCCAATTCGCGCGAGGTCAGCGAGTCGACGTTCTTCTCGCCCGTGACGCGGGCGACGGCGTTGTCGCGATAGCTTTCCAAGAGTTGTTTGGAGACCGCCGGGCTGAAATAGGCGTTCCCGTGCTGGACTTCGCGAATCGCCTTCAACAGGTCGTCCGCCGCGGTTTGCTTGAGGAGATAGCCGCTGGCCCCCGCCTCGGTCGCCCGGCGCACGTATTCCCCGTCGTTGTAGCAGGAGAGGATAAGCACCTTGGTGACGGGGGTGTCGCGCACGATTTGGCGGGTGGCCTCCAGGCCGTTCAACATCGGCATCGCGATATCCATGACGACGATCTCCGGCAACAGTTTGCGGGCCAGTTGCACCGCCTGCCGACCGGTCTCGGCTTCCCCGACGACTTGGATGCCGTCGTCTTGTTGCAAGAGGGCCCGGAGGCCTTGCCGAACTATGGTGTGATCGTCTGCGAGCAGAAGCGTGGTCTTTTCCATACAAGGTCCTACAGGTTAATGGTTCGTCTTTGGGAACCAACGAGCAGGTTGCACACCATCTCGCAATCCTGCGAAGCCGCGCGCGCCCCGAGCCGCCGGCCGCGCCACCCGGGCAATCCGCCCTGCCTTTCCAACAATCTGGCGACAAGAAACTTATCCAGACCGCTCGCCTCGACCGCCACCGGTCGGCCTCGACCAGGCCGCGTCGCCGCGGACGCCGGAGCGGGGCCAGCGACTCGTCAACACACGCGCTCCGAGCACCGCCGCGTGGGGTCAGTTTCCCACCGTGGGAACAATTCCCCAGCCCGATTGCGTACCGCGCGCCGGCGGAATGTAGGACACCGTGGTCGGCCACCGACCGTCGAGCCGCCCTGGAGCCGAACCGGGAACTCCGCCTGGTCGCGCCGACGAAAATGCCCGCGGCGTTCCGGAGGCGAATATTGACTCGTTTTGGGGAAGGACCACGAGTAACCTGCGCGGGTGCGTCGATCGCTGCAACGCGTCCACATCTTCGCGGGGTTGAATCAGCCGGCCCTGGAACTCCTGCTTGAACGGGCGCAAGCGGCGAGTTTTCCGGCCGGGGAGGTGATCGTGCGCGAGGGCGAGCTCAGCAACCGCTTTTATGTGATCGGCTCCGGGTCGGTCCGGATCGTCAAGCGGTTCGGGGACCCGAGCGCGGTGGAGCTGGCGGTGCTGGAGCAGGGCGATTTTTTTGGTGAGATGTGCATCCTGGAACCGCTGCCCCGGGCGGCGACGGTGCAGGCGGTGGCGGCGAGCGAGTTGGTGAGCCTGTCGTCGCTGGACTTTTATCACGTGTATCAGGCGATGCCGGCGCAATACGCGCTGTTGCTGCTGAACATCGCGCGGGATTTGTCGCGCCGGTTGCGGCGGATCGACGAGGTCTTCGCCGCGCGCCATTGAGGAGAATCTGCCGCTTGGGTCCGCGGGCGGCGGAGTCGCGAACCTGCCAGCAATTCCTCCATCGCTTGGTCCGTGCCCTCCGCGCCATTGGGAGTCTGAGGCGCGCGGGAGCGGAGGAGGCGCAAAACAAGCAGCATCGAAGATGAACGAAAAGCCGACTTGAGGTCGGCGGCGCGCCTGGCTAAGAATCCCGCATGAACGGCGAACGCCAATATCGGCTGGGCGTCCTGGGATCGGGCAAGGGGTCGAACCTGGCGGCCATTGCCGACGCCTGCGCCGCGGGTCGAGTGCCGGCCGAGGTCACCCTGGTGCTGAGCGACGTGCCGGACGCGGGCATCCTGGCGCGGGGGCGCGAGCGGGGGTTGCGCGCCGAACACCTGGCGCCGGGGAAGTTCCGGACCAAGCTGGACGAAGAGGCGGAGCGGCGGTATGTCGCGGCGTTGCGGGAGGCGGGAGTGGACCTGGTGGTGTTGGCGGGGTTCATGCGGATATTGAAGGGGGATTTTCTGGGGGCATTCCCGCAGCGGGTCATCAACATTCATCCGTCCCTGCTGCCATCGTTTCCCGGGCTAGAGGCCTGGAGGCAGGCGCTGGAGTATGGCGTGAAGGTGACCGGGTGCACGGTGCACCTGGCGGACCCGGGGGTGGATACCGGGCCGATCCTGGCGCAGCAGGCGGTGCCGGTGCTGGACGGGGACACTGCGGCGACGTTGCACGAGCGCATTCAGCAGGCCGAGCGCGAGCTGTATCCGGCGGTGATCGGGGCGCTGGCCAGGGGCGAGATTCAGGTGCAGGGACGGCGGGTCACCGGCTTCCGCGGGAGCTGAAGCGGGCGCGACCGCGAGGGGCCGAACGGAGGAGCGTGGATGAAACCGAAGAAAAAACTCGTGTTGCCGCGCCGGAAGTGGCAGATCAATCCGGTCACGCGGGTGAAACCGTCGGTCAAGGTGTACCGCCGCACCCGGAGCAACCGCGAAACCAATCGGCCGCCTGAAGACTAGCCAGGCATCGCCTCAGACCGGATGAACCACGAATGAAAAAGGGAAAATCGGCAGTGGACCAAGGCCTCGAGCGAAGGTCCGCGGGGCGTCCGGCCGGACGCATCCTGCGGCTGGGCTTGCCCAAGGGCAGCCTGCAACAGGC
The DNA here is from genome assembly GCA_018969165.1 of Verrucomicrobiota bacterium. Classification (GTDB taxonomy): domain Bacteria; phylum Verrucomicrobiota; class Verrucomicrobiia; order Limisphaerales; family JAGWYX01; genus JAGWYX01. Next base: position 662 of record JAGWYX010000496.1, on the reverse strand, counting down.
CACCATCGAGAAGATGGCCAAGGCCGGATTCAACATCCGGGTCAGCGATCGTTCGTACATTCCCTACGTGGACGATGAGGAGCTGGAGGTGCGGTTGATTCGGGCGCAGGAGGTCAGCCGCTACGTCGAGCACGGCTACCTGGACTGCGGCATCACCGGGCGGGACTGGATCGAGGAGAACGGGTCGAAGGTGCACGAGGTGGGGGAGTTTCTGTTCAGCAAGGCGACGCGCCAGCCGGCGCGCTGGGTGCTGGCCGTGCCGGAGCGGTCGCCCATCCGCGCACCGCGGGACCTGGCGGGCAAACGGATCGCGACCGAAGTGGTGAACCTGACGCGGCGTTACCTCAAGCGCCACGGGGTGCGGGCCGAGGTCGAGTTTTCGTGGGGGGCCACCGAGGTCAAGGCGCACGAGCTGGTGGACGCGATTGTGGAGTTGACCGAGACGGGGTCGTCGCTGCGGGCCAACCATCTGCGGATCGTCGATACGTTGCTGGAATCGACGCCGCGGTTGATCGCCAATCAGCGGGCCTGGGAGGACGCGTGGAAGCAGCAGAAGATCCGGACGCTGGCGCTGCTGCTGCAAGGGGCCCTGGAGGCGGAGACCAAGGTGGGCCTGAAGATGAACATCGCCGAGGAGCGCCTGGCAGGGTTGTTGAAGGCGC
>JAGWYX010000495.1 GCA_018969165.1 Verrucomicrobiota bacterium | reverse complement strand
GACGCGCCCCGCTTCTCTGCGGCAAAACAAACGCTCCCTGACGCCCCGAAAACTCATCCGCCTTTGCCGACCTCAGACCCCGACTCTCACCAGTTTTACCCACAAATTCTGCTACAGAGCCGGTTACCGGGTGCCAGCGCAAGTTGCGCTCGTGGTTTCCCGTGGCATCGGAGAGGACCAAGCTTTCGATCTGCCACGCGTCGGACGGCTTGCCATTCTCGGAAACGTGAAAGTTGGCGTGGACCTGTCCGATCAGTCCATTGGGCGAGTGTCCGTCAAGGTACTGTTCCAGGACAAGGTTCGTCAGGGTCACGGTGAGGTCGCCGGAGCGTTGCGTTTCCGGCAGACGCCGAGGTGCCCAGATCGGATGCGCACCACCGTCGGGGTTGGGCACCGTGAATTCTGCCGGCGCGGGTCCTGCGGTCGGCGGCGTCCCGGGCGGATACAGGCGCAACGTCACGGTGCGGCCTCGGCGCGGAAAAGCGGTCAACTCCCAAGCCTCAGTGCGGTAATCGGGGCCGGATAAAAACCGGAGTTGGTGGGCGGTCTCGTAAACATCGCCCTGCTCATTGATGGCCGATCCCACCAGGCTCGGACGATTCGGGTTTTGCCACGAAACCGGTCGCACATTTCGTTGGACTGTCCAGAACAACAGGGCGTTGGTCGTGTCACTCCGGTAGTCGAGTTGGAATGCCGGCATCCCCCATCCCGCTCTCGCCAGGCGCTTGTACTGGACCCGTGGAAACACGGTCGTTCCGGTAATCGGCGGGGGTGCCAGCCGGATCAAAAACCTTTTCCAGAACGGGCCGACCACGACTCGGTGTTGAGAACCGTAGGTGACTGCCACGAGTTGGACTGTGGAACCGTCGGCCAGCCGGCGTACGGTGCCAACGTCGCCTTGGCCGTCCCGGAACCAAAGCCAAAGCATCAGCCCGAACACAGCGGCAAAACTGAAAAATAGGCCGATTCGTTTCATACATCGGTTCGGTTTCCGCCAACGCTTGCCGTTACACCCCAGCACTTCGACGGGCGGGCAGGTGGCTGGTCAACCGTGGCCCCTATCGCGTTCACGTGGGCTCCACATCCGAAGCCTTTGTGCGAGCGACGTAAGCGACGACCGAACTCGTCACGGTTAGGATCATCTGAGCATCCAGGCGACTGAAATGGCCTGTTCGCGGCGAATGAGTTGGCGTGTTGGCCACGCCCCAGGTTTTGCCCAGCACCGCCACGAGCCAATCAATCGTCGTCGAGCCAACTTTCTCGGCCCAGTCCGTCGATAGTGACTCGGCCCTGCCGTCTCTAATCTTCTTGAGATCGTCCCGCAGCGGTTCCACGGCTGTCCGGCATTGCCACACCGCTTCGTCGTACTCTCCGGCCACGAACTTGGCGTGAGCACGTTCCAGCGCTTGGTACGAATGCTGGAGTTCTCTGCACGCGGCCAAGCTCACGGCGGGAAATTCGAGCACGTGCACAACACCGCAGCCTAAACCGGGCAGAACGTTCTTGATCCATACGGACTGCAGCACTTCAAAGTTGAGGGTGGTATAAATTGTCTGGAAATCAGTCACACACGGACCGAGGTTGCTGCATCGCTCAACGTCGAAACGCGGCTCCCCAAACCGCGCTGCCGTTAGGTACAGATCACACCTGAACAGCACATCGCCTCTTCGGTGCTGCTCGATCAGTTCAATCCGGTGGTGGTTGAGTGGAAACTCAACGTCAACATCAGCATTCTGTTCAACGGCCTCAACTCCAACCAGGCGAAAGAACGGCTTGGCAGTCGCGTCAGCAATCTTGGAGGTTCCGCCTTGAAGGGACATCTGCACGTGCAGTCCAAGAAACCACAAATCCTGTTTGGCTTCGCCAGCCGGCGAAAATTTGAAGTTCAACGGAAGCACCAGGCGGGGATACGTCGCACCGCCGTCGCCCCGTACGGCCGCAGGGTCAAGCTCAACGCGCGCGACAACCACGCTGTGCAAAGTGAAATCTGCTTTCGCCACGCCGTTGAGATTAGCACCACCACCTGCGATAGGGTAGCGGATTGTAAGCGCCGGCCAAACGGAAGTCGATAGCGGGGGCAGTCTGCCGTCCAGCATGGTCTGCTGCGCGGTACCGCCTGATCGAGACAAAGGGCCGCAACTACCGATTCCGCATCGCCACGAGGAGACCAGACCACGCCCAGTTCCAATGTCGTGGAGAGCGGCGCTTGCCGTCGTCGACCGCACGTCGCAGAATCCATGCGGCGTGCAGAAGCCATCGACCACCTTGCCCGAAGGCCTTTCCGGCCTGATCGAGCGCGTCACGTTTCACAACGAGGACACCGGTTTTGCGGTGCTCAAGCCGTGGGCCGGGTCATACAACCTGAACCTCAGATAGCGCCCCGCCAACCGACGTACGCGCGATCCGATGAAAGGCTTGTTTTCCGAGCGCGGCGGGTGGATAAAGGGTGCACTCATGAAGCGGATCGGCTTTGGCGCTGTCATCGCGGCGGTCTTGGCCATCGCCATCCCGCTGGCGGTGGTGAAACACCCGGAAGCAAGCCGAGGCCGGTTCACACCCCAGATCGCCGTCGGTGATGGTCATACGCTAGCGCTGACCTCGACCGGCAGGTTGTACGGTTGGGACCGGAACGATTTCGGCCAGTTAGGGAACGGCGGACCTTTGGGTGGAAGCTTTGCCTTCTTCGGGACCCCTCGGCCGCGGCTGGTTTCGAGCAACGCTGTGGGCCGTTGGATCAAGCTTGCCGCCGGCGACAACCATACTTTGGCGATTGCGGTGGACGGCAGCCTTTGGGCTTGGGGTCGTAACGACTACGGTCAGCTCGGAAACGGCATCCTGACGGATCGACGGTGGCCCATACGGATCGGTCATGACACCGACTGGGCGGCAGTAGCCGGGGGAATGCTGTTTTCGATCGCGCTCAAACGCGACGGTACGCTCTGGGGCTGGGGACTGGATTGCATCGGCCAAGTGGGCTTGGGGACGGAGTCCCGGTTGCGTTCATTCGTCGGACCCTGGGACAGTACGAACCGAGTGACGGTCCCGACCCAAGTGGGCCGAGACTCGGACTGGGTTGCGATCGCGGCCGGTGGCGAGCACGCACTGGCTTTGAAAACCGATGGGAGTCTGTGGGGCTGGGGTCGTAATGACCTGGGGCAGATCGGCGACGGGACGTTTGAACACCGCAACCACCCGGTGCGGATCGGGAGCGATCACGATTGGGCGGCGGTTGCGGCCGGAGGTGGGCAATTTGGCGGACATAGCGCGGCGCTCAAACGCGACGGCAGCTTATGGGTTTGGGGCAACTGGCAAGGGCGGTACACCGTCCAGGCCGGCCCGCCCGGCGTCCCTGCCAGGCCGCCACCTGCCTGGGTCAGCCGACCCATGCGAATCGGTGCGGATCGGGATTGGATGAGGGTTGCGGCCGGGGACACGTACACGGTTGCCCTCAAAGGGGATGGGACGATTTGGGGCGTCGGGGCAGACACGACGGGTCAGTTGCCGGTTAGCAGGACGACCTCGACGGCGGATTCGACACTGATCCGGGTCGCCGAGGGGCGCTGGGTCGACATAGCCACCAGCAGTGTGGGCTTGAACGAACATTACGATTCCTACGGACTGTCGGCCGACGGAACGCTATGGGCTTGGAGTGCTTCGCCGGCGTTTGGCCGACAGGAAAGCGATTGGGAAATGCGGATTCGGTACTGGTGTGGCAAAGCCGGGATCAAAATCTGGAAAGTGTGGCCGCCGCGACGACACGTGCCGGTCAAGGTGCTGTCGTTAGGCATCGGGCCGGAGCGCCCGCCGGCTCCGCAGCAGGCGTACGCCGGTTGGATCGGATTTTGATTCACCGAGGATTTCTTGGTGTCCGTCACGGCGTGGACCGTGAAGCGCTTGTTATAGGGAACCGAAGGTCGCAAATCCCCTCACACGCTGTCCTCATCCCGCGACCGCCTCCGCGAAACGGTTCGGGATGCCAGCAAATCGCCTTGTTTCCGCTGCCGTAACGGGCCAGAGTGGCGGTCAAGGTGAAAACGCAGTGGTGGATTATTGCTGGCACTTTTCTCGGAGTCGTCGCCGTTGGGGTGGTGACCA
>JAGWYX010000494.1 GCA_018969165.1 Verrucomicrobiota bacterium | reverse complement strand
TCGCTGGGATACACTCCCGGTCTGGCGCCTAGCCAGAAGCCAAAAGCGACGCCACAAACTGTATTCTATCCCAGGGTCTGGTCAGTACATTCGCGGCAAGGGATTTTTGGCCCAGACGAGGCGCCCGACCTTGTGCCTTATCGACCAGGAGAGGGTCGGGCGGGACAGGGACTTCGGGTCCCTTAGCGACGAGGTATTGGACCGACTCATCGACCGCTTGGTCCTTGATCGGTGTGCGGTTGAACATCCAGTTAACCGGCAGTTGGGGCAGATGGTTGGTGCGCGGTTTGGCGCCCAGTGCCTTAGTACAATTCAGGACATACGGGACCCGGTCCCCCGACATCGGCGTGGCCGTGCTGTGTCGGGAACAGCCGGCGACGGCGAGGAGCAACGCCGGCACCAATCCGCCAAAGGCGAGAATTGTTCGGGAGGTTGAGAGCATAGTCAGCGGGGCACCGGCCGGGTGCCGGCCAAACGGTCGGCCAAACCACGCGTGGCTAAGGCCACAGAAACAGCCCTTTGCCGAGGGCAGCACCGCGGAGACCCTCCAGGAGGGCGTAATAGAGGATCGAGGCAGCCAGGTATGGCAGCGGAGCACGACGTTGGCCAAGTCTGGCGGAATCGTCGGCCGAAACTGCCGCGGGGACGGAGCGCGGCGTTCCAGCACGATCGCCAGGAGCTGAATCGGGTCCGGCGCCTCGAGCGGCGTGCGCCCCGTCAGGAGGCAGAACAGCGTGGCTCCGACTGAATACATGGCGCGGGACCAGGAACCACCCGCGCCCCGTAGCAGCCGACGTGAGTCGGCTCCAACTTTTCGGCGGTCAGATGGAGCGGACTGACGTCCGCTGCTACCCGGTTCAGGGGGAGCCTCGATTCGCGATTGCGCGTGCAATGGGATCATGAGCCGGGGCGCCTCCTCTCCCGTCCTTCGGGCACCCTCTCCTCCGCTGCCAGCGGCGGAGAGGGCTGGATTCATGCACAGGGTTTACCCGTGGCGGCTGGGGCGCGAGGCGGCGGCTTGCGCGGAAAGGTAGCGCCAGAGTTCCTGGATCGGCGCCGGGTCCCACGAGTCCGGGCATCGCCGGCCATAGGCCGCATGCGCGTAGCCATAGGCCAAACGGTCCCACCCCGAGGCGACTTCCGGAAACCGCGCGCTCAATGCGAGACAAAACTCGCGCGGAGTCTGCTGCGGTCGCGCCTCGACGCCTTGCTCTCTCGCCCAAGCTTCCGCAGCCTCGAAGCTGTAGGCGATCAGCCGTTCCGGCGGCCACACGCGGTTTTTGCCGGTAACGAATGGATTCACATACGCCGCGAACGGACGCGGTTTGGGCCGTGGCGATTCCACGGCGCCCGCGCGCGATGCCGCGATTCCGGATGGCGGATGCAGCAAGTCTTGGAAGAACTGGCGGACGGCCGCGATGACGGAGCGGATCATTTCGAGAACCAATTGGCGATGCCGGATCAGCCAGCCGATCACCAGGGCGGCAGCGATCAACAGCAACAGATTTCGCAGGAGTTGATAGCCTCCACCCGGAGATTCCAGCGAAGCCGTGGGTTGCACGGTTCTGATCTGACGGCTTTGCGACGAGCGACCGGGTTGGGTCGCACCCGAGCGGCTTCCCGCTGCCTGCGCGCCCGGCTCCGAGCCGGGTCCGTTCTGACCGTCGGCCTGGCTCGCCTGCCGGCCGGCACGGCCGGGGCCTTCACCGTGCGGGTTCACGCGCATGGCGTATTCACTCGCCCGTCGAATCCGGTAATCGATGCGATAAGCCAGTGTCTTCCAGGTATAATCTGCGCCCGGACGGGGAGGCAGCAGCGCGAGGATCAAGACGACCACGGCGACCGCCGCACCCGAACGCACCCAGCCGAACGCAACCCGGGCCGGCATTTTGAGGAACCGCTGACGCAGATACCGTCGCAACCCCAGGAAGCTCGTGGTGAGCAGCAGGCCCAACGCGGCCACCAGGTAGATCACGAGGAGCCCGAACCCGATCCGTCGCGCGTTCGCGTCGCCACCGGGCAACAGCACCTGGCCAAGCCCGAATGACGGCAACGCGGCCAGCGAGAAATAGACCACCCACAAGCCCGGCGGTGGCGCCGGCGCCGACCGGTCCCGGGCGTCGTCGGGTTGAAACGGCCGGGCGCGACGTCTTCGGTTTCGAGCGGAGCCAGTCCCGCTCGGTCGCGACGCGGTCGGTCTGGTTTTCAAGCCGGCCTTCCGTTCGTGGGCGCGGGTGGAACCGCGCCCTCCCGCGGGGTCGGACGAAATCACGCCAGGCGTTGGCGCCGGTTTTTGCGCGGTCGCATCCGCGGCCTGCAGCAGTCCGAAGCCCGAGGCGTCGTCCTCGTCGTCGATCAGGGTGCAATCCCAGGTCAGTTTGTGCGCACACCACCAGACGACGGCAAGGAGCACCAGGCCCAGCAGGTAAGCCGGGTGCGTTCGCACCAGGTAGAGCCAGGTCGCCACCGCCAGCGCTGCGCCATAAACCAGCGCGTGTCCGGGGCCTTGCTCGATCCCGATCCGCGATACCAGCACGATCGCCAGGACAAACCAGAACAGCACCCATCGAATCCCGGTGACCATCTCGCCCCGGTAGAACACCTGGATCAGAAAAAACACCAGGCTGCCGACCAAGAGCATAATCAGCACCGGGCTGACCCCGATCACGAGGTAGTCCGCCAGGGTTTTTCGCGGTTTCAACGGCGGCACGGTCACCTCAGAATTGCTTCGGCGCACAATTGCATCACCATTTCCTCCGTGTTCACCATGCGGAAATCCACGCCTTCGGCCAGGAGCATCTCCGCCCACTCGGGCGGGCGCGCCCAATCCGGCGCGACCGTCTCGTCGAACGCGATGACGAGGGTCGTCACCGCGAACCCGCGCTGGACCAGGTCGCCGAGGGCAATGGCGGTGGCCGGTGTGACCTGCCGCAGGACGACCACGACGGTGGTGTCGCGGGGGATTTCCCACGCGGCTTCGTCCACCAGGGCGGCGAACTCGAGGCCGCGGCCGAGTTCGAGCCGGGCCAGGGCTTGGAGGATGCGATTGAACGGGCCAATGCCTCTTCCGGTTCCCACGACGACCGGGCGGAGCCGGTCGCTGGGGGATTCCTGGCGAGCCCGCTGTTGGGCGTCGCTCCGCGTCGTGAACTCGGCGCGCCAGCCTTCGGCTCGGATGCGGTCCGCGGCGTCGAGGCCGTTAGTGATGAAGCCGATTTGTTGGCCCATGAGATAGACCGCGTTGGCGAGCGAGGCGACGGTCGTCACGGCCAGCTCTGCCGAGGCGCTGGCGCCGTTTCCCTGGTAACTGTCCTGGTGGAAATCGAGCAGGAAAGTCGCGCCGGCGACGCACGAACTCTCATAAAGGCGGCTGTGCAATTGGCCGGTCCGCGCGGTGGCGCGCCAGTGGATGCGGTTGAGCGGATCGCCGTGCTGGTAGGCACGGATGCCAGCGATGCGCGTGGGGTCCTCGAACAGGCGGTGGGTCAAGCGGATTTCGCCGATCGGCCGGCGCGAGGACAAATTGTATCCGCGCAGCGGGAGCACTTTCGGCAGCACCATGACGAAGTGCGGATCCGCGGCGATGCGAAAGCGGCGGTGCAACCCAAACACGTCGCCCGTCTCGAGCAATAGCGGCCCGAGTTGGTAGTAGCCGCGCATCAAAAACGACACCTGGTAACTCAGGCTCTGGCTTTCGCCACGTTCGAGGCGCGTGAGGCGCAGGCGCGCGCCCTCGGCCTGGATTCGCGGAGGCACCTGGAGGAGGGCGTCGCGCGGCAGGGAGTCCTCGAGAATCAGCCAGGGCACGGCCAGCGGGCCGCGGTTGACCACTTCAACCTGGACTGAGGCGATTTCGTCGATCTCGACGATGTCCGTCGCGCAAAACCGGGTGGCGTCGAGCCGATCGATCCAGGTGCGCGTAAAGAAGCGGCACAGCCCGAGCACGCCCAGCAGGACATACATGGCGTAAACCAGCAGGCTGAGCTTCAGCAGCAGCCCGGCGAGCAGCAGCGCGAGCGTGCCCAGGATCCAATTCATCCGCCGAAGGTGCCGGGCGGCAACTGCGGCACCGGCACCGTGTCGAGGATTTCGTTGATGATGGCGCC
>JAGWYX010000493.1 GCA_018969165.1 Verrucomicrobiota bacterium | reverse complement strand
ATAAAATCCCTCGCTCATAAACGCTTGGCCGCGGCCCCAAGTAACCGTGCGGAAGACCGTTGCCGTCATGCCGGGCGTAGTTGTTTTCCGGCCACGCCACGCCAATCTGCGGCCTGATCGCCATCATCCACGCAACGTCTCTTCTCGGGTAAATGCCGGTGTCCTGAACGTAGCTGCTGATGGCAAGGCCGATTTGCCGCAGGTTGTTCTTGCACACGGCCGAATCCGCCGCCGCCTTCGCCCGGCTCAACGCGGGTAACAACAGCGCCGCCAGGATGGCGATGATGGCAATCACGACCAGGAGTTCGACGAGGGTGAACGCCCGGCCCGCCCGGGTTCCGCGCCGTTGCCGGCACAATCCTGGTCGAATGCCTGCGAGCTGGCTTCGCATGTGGTTCGAACACCTCAGCCCGCAAGCGGCAATATCGCGACGGCGTGCATGGCCGCCGCGGAACTAGCGGGCGTCATGGCCGCACGCTAATTGTTCTGAAGCAGCTTGTCCAGAGGGTTGTATCACAAGTCTGGGGCCCGTTGGCGCTGCGCGCACCCGGGCAAAACGGTGACCGCAGGGAAGGGCCGCTTTTTGAAACCTCCCCTTGCCAACCGTGGTCTCATCCCGTAGTGTCTGAGCAAGATGCCGCAAGCGGTTATATGAAAAAGCGAATATTTTACGGCCTGATCGTGGCCGTGATCGGGTTGAACCTCCTCGTGGGAGTTCAGATTTACCTCAACTCCGTCCAAGCCGCCGACAAGGACCAGGCCTGGGCCAACATCGAGCTGTTCACCCGAGTCATGGAACGGGTGCGCCGCGATTACGTGGACGCCGACAAGGTCAGCTACCAGGACCTGATCCGCGGCGCCCTCAAAGGGATGTTGGGCACGCTGGATCCCCACAGCGAGTTCATGGAACCGCAGAAATACGACGAACTCAAAAAGGATACCGAAGGGGCCTTCGGCGGCGTCGGCATCGTCATCGGCTTGCGGGACAGCTTCCTGACGGTGATCGCCCCGATTGAAGACTCGCCCGCGTTCAAGGCCGGCGTCTTCGGCGGCGACCGGATCATCAAAATCGACGGCAAGAGCACCGAGAAATTCAGCCTGGCCGATGCCGTCAAGAAGCTGCGCGGCGATCCGGGCAGCGCGGTCAACGTCACCGTCCTCCGCCCCTCCAGCGGCCAGATTCGCGACATCAAACTGGTCCGTGCTGAAATCAAGGTGGACAGCGTCAAGGACGTCAATGGCAAACGCGATTTCCCGATCGGCGAAAACAAGATCGGTTATGTGCGCCTGACGCAATTTGGCGAAAAGACCGCGGACGACTTGCAGCGGGGCCTCAAGCGATTGGATGCGCAGGGGATGCAGGCCCTGATCCTGGATTTGCGGGATAACCCCGGCGGGCTGCTGGATCAGGCGGTCAAAGTGTGCGAGAAATTCCTGCCCAACGGACAGTTGGTCGTCTCGACCGAAGGCCGGTCGGCGGCCAATCGCCAATACTTCCGCGCCGAGGGTCGCGACAAACAGCCCGACTATCCCATGGTCGTGCTGGTGAACGGCGGCAGCGCCAGCGCCTCCGAGATTGTCGCCGGCTGCCTCCAGGATCTCAAACGGGCCATCATCGTCGGTGAGAATACCTTCGGTAAAGGCTCCGTCCAAAGCATCCTCCCGTTGGAGGATGGCTCGGCCTTGCGCCTGACCACGGCCAAGTATTATACCCCGAGCCACCGCGTCATCCACGAGAAGGGCATCAAACCGGATATCGAAATCCCGATGACGCTCGAGGCGGAGGAGGCCTTGGCCATCCGCCGCATGCCCGGCGGTGTGGATGCCGTGGACTCGCTCGATGCCAAGAAGAAAGACTTCATCCGCAATGTGCGCGATACCCAACTGGACCGCGCGATGGATTTGTTGAAGGGGATCACCCTCTACACGCACCGGTTGAATCACCCCGAAAACGTGGCGCAAAACTAGAGTCCTTGAATTCCGAAAATTGCTTTGGTCAGATCGAGTTTTGGCGTCTCCGCCGATCCTCCCGCCCTTCCCCTCCAGGACTCTCTGAGCGAGGCGCGCGCGCAGGAAACGGACGAAGGAAAACGAAGGATCGAAGATGAATGGAAATGATGGAATGAGGTCTGAGGCGACGCCTCGCTAGGGGCATGACGCTCCTGGCGATCGAGACCTCCTGCGACGAAACCAGCGCCGCCGTCGTCCGCCAGGGCCGCGTCCTCTCGAACGTCGTCTCCTCGCAAATCCAACTCCACGCCGCCTACGGTGGTGTGGTGCCCGAATTGGCCGCGCGTGAGCATCTGCGCAACCTCCTGCCGGTGACCCGGACCGCGCTGGCCGAAGCGCGGCTTGACGCAGGGCACTTGGACGCGGTGGCGGCGACCCGCGGACCGGGCTTGCCCAGCGCCTTGCGCGTCGGCTTCGGCGCGGCTCAAGCCTTGGCCTTCGTATTGGGCAAACCCCTTTTCGGCGTCCATCACCATGAAGCCCACCTCTATTCGCCCTGGATCGCCGGCGAGCCGCCGACGGCCGATTTCGCCGCCATGCAGGATTCGGTTTCGCTGATCGTCAGCGGCGGCCATACCCTGCTGGTCCACGTCCACGGTCTCCTCGAGCATCGCGTGTTGGGATCGACCATCGATGACGCCGCGGGCGAGTGCTTCGATAAGACGGCGAAGATGATCGGCCTTCCGTACCCAGGCGGGCCCGCGATGGACCGCCTGGCGGGGCCGGGGAACCCGATGGCCTTCGCCTTCCCGCGGCCGCTGCTCAACGAGCCCAACGACGACTTCAGCTTCAGTGGCTTGAAGACCGCCGTGCGCTATTTCTTGCGCGATCACCCGGACGTGCTCGGCGACGACCGCCTCCTGCCCGACCTGTGCGCCAGCGTGCAGGGCGCCATCGTCGAGGTCCTGGTCACGAAAACCCTGCGCGCCGCCGAGCGGTTGGGCGTGGCTTGCGTCACCGCCTCGGGCGGCGTGACCTGCAACCGCGCCCTGCGCCGGGAACTGGCCGCGGGTTGTGCCCAGCGCAACCTCACCCTCCGCCTGGCCGAAACCCGGTTCTGCACGGATAACGCGGCGATGATCGGCATCCTGGCGGAACAGCTATTGTCCCGCGGCTCGCCACCGACTTCGCTCGACGACGAGATCGATGCCGGTTGGCGGTTGAACCAGCGAGGCGCGCCGCAGACCTCCTCTCATGCTCTCTATTCATCCTCCGATTTATGAACCCCTGCCCACTTCCCCCTGCGCGCCTGGCTTATCGCGTTCTTGAGGAGGAAAACGCCGACTAAAGCCCAGCCTTGACGATGGCCGCAAAAGCCGACCTCCAGTCCCAGGCGCGCCACGCCGGCAACGGCGTGCTCGAGGTCAGCGGCCTGCGCATCGAGCGCGGGGGAACGGTCATCCTCGACGGGGTTTCCTGGCGTGTGGGCCTCGGCCAGCATTGGGTCATCCTCGGCGCCAACGGCTCGGGCAAGACCTCGCTGCTCAGCGCCCTGGCGGGTTACTTGATGCCGACCGCCGGACGAATCACCGTCTGGCGCCAGAACTACGGCGAGACGGACTGGCGCGAACTGCGACGACGCATCGGCCTGGTCAGCTCCGCGATCCGGCAATTGCTGGCCGACGACGAACCGGCGCTGGAGACGGTGGCCAGCGGCAAATACGCGATGATCGACTGGTGGGGGCGCATGGCCAAGGCCGATCGCGGGCGAGCCCGGCGGATTCTCGCCCAAATCGAGTGCGCCCACCTGGCAGCCCGTCCGTGGCGAGTGCTGTCCCAGGGAGAACGCCAACGGATCTTGATCGGACGCGCGCTCATGGCGCGACCCAGATTGCTCATCCTGGACGAACCCTGCGCGGGCTTGGACCCTGCGGCGCGCGAACATTTCCTGCAGTTTCTTCAGCGGCTGGGTCGGCAACCCGCGGCCCCCACCCTGGTGCTGGTGACCCATCACGTCGAAGAGATCATGCCCGTCTTCTCCCACGTCCTGATCTTGAAGGCCGGGCGGGTGATCGCCGCCGGCGCCCGGCGTCATACTCTCCGGTCCAACCTGCTGTCGCAGGCCTTTGCCACACCGCTGCGCCTGCGATCCAGCCG
>JAGWYX010000492.1 GCA_018969165.1 Verrucomicrobiota bacterium | reverse complement strand
GCGAGGCGACCTTGATCGCCCGAGCGACTTGACGGCCGTCCACATAGGGCATGCCCAGGTCGGTCAATACGGCGTCGAAAGGTTGCCCGCGCCGATGGGCTTCGTGGAGCGCGGTAATGCCGGCCTGGCCACTATCCGCTACCGCCACCCGGTGGCCGTCCTGTTCGAGCATCGGCCGAATGACGCCATCGCCGACCCGTGGATCGTCGTCCACCACCAGCAGGAAAAGCGGTTGCCGGCGAGCAACCGGCTCCAGCTCGGCGGCGGCGGCGGGACGAGGCTGGCGGAGCGGAAGCGCCAGGCGCACCGTCGTGCCGCGGCCCAGGGCGCTTTGGATCTCGATCCGGCCTTCGTGACGCTGCATCGTGCCATAGACCATCGCCAGGCCCAGGCCGGTGCCGCGTTCGCCCTTGGTGGTGTAAAACGGCTCCAGGCAGCGCTTGCGAACCTCCTCGTCCATACCCGTGCCGGTGTCACTGACCTCCAGCTCGACTTCATCCCGGGCCAACCGGGTGCGGAGCGTAATGGTTCCGCCCTCCGGCATGGCGTCCACAGCGTTGCCAATGAGATTGGTCAGCGCCTCGCGCAACTCGCTTTCGCTGCCGAGCACCGGCGTCAGGCTGGCGTCCAGCACCAATTCAATCTTGATCACCCGACCTCGCTCCTGGGGAATGTCGCGCCACCTCGGCCGCGTCAGCTCCACGGTTTGACGGATGAGCTGGTTGACCTCCACCGGGCGAAGTTCCTCGGCCTTGCCGCGCTTGCGGTAGAACTCGCGCATCCGGGCGACGGTGGCGGTGATGTCCTGGCCGGCGGTCTTGATGGCGTGCAGATAATGCCGTTCCTCCCCGTCCGGATTCGGTTGCCGTTGCAGGAGCAGATCGCTGAACCCGACGATCGGCATCAGGGCGTTGTTGATGTCATGGACGATGCCAGAGGCCATCTCGCCCAGCGCCCGCAATCGCTCCTGTTGCAGGGCCATCTGCTGGGACTGCCGCAGATCGTCGTAGGCCCGGCGCAGGTTTTGCAGCAACTCGGTGTGCGCCGCGGCCAGAGCGACGTGCTCACCCAACTGCCGCAAAAAGGCGCATTCGGCGTCGCTGAACCCGTTGGCCTCCTGTCGCGCCACCGCCAGGACACCCACCAGCCGGTCGCCCACCTGCAAGGGCGCCGCCACGATCGACCGCAGCCCGGCCCGCGCATACCTTTGGGGAATTCGCAGACCGGTCTCCGCCCCATCCTTCCAATAAACCATTTTGCCCTCCAGGCATGGAGCCAGTCCGGCCTCGACCGGCTGGAGCACGTCGCCTTCCTTGGGCCAGCCGTTGGCCGCCGCCAGGGCGCGGCTGCGCGGGCCGCGCGCGACCAAGGTCAGGGTTTTGGCAGTGTCGTTGTAGAGCATGGCGCTGCCCAACTCGATGGGCAGGTGATCCTCCAGATGGGTCAGCACCACCCGCAACAGGCTGGGCAGATCCTGGTGTTCGCGGATCGCCCGGGTGATCTCGATCAGGAGCAGCAACCGCTCGTGTTCGCGTTCCAGGGCCGCGGCCGCCTGCCGGCGCTCGGTGACATCATGCGCCAGCACCAACTCGGCGCGCCGGCCATTGAAGGTCAGCGCCTGCACGATGATCTCGGTCAGGACGACCGTCCCATCCCTCTTGCGATGGGGCACCACCCCGACGCGACTCATCGCTCCGTTGGTGCGTCCCACGGCCACCCGCATGCCGGGTACATTCTCCGGCAGACAAAGATCGGCCAGGCTCATCCGGGCGAATTCCTCGCGCGAATAACCGTAGTGCGCGATCACCGCGTTGTTCACCGCCAGAAACTTCAGGGTTTCCACGTCCAGAATCCACATCGGGTGCGGATTGCCTTCGAACAGCAGGCGATACTGGGCCTCGGACCGGCGCAACGCATGATTGGCGCCGGCCAGCTCGGCGGACCGCTGCTGGATCTGGTACTCGAGCTTCCCCCGGGCAAGACGCAGCTCAGCGTCCGCCTTCCTCCGGGCGCGCAGGTGCAGGGCGATCGGACGGCACATCAGCCAATACAGCCCCGGTCCAACCAGGACAACTTGCAGCGACGCCTCGGCGACTCCGTGCGCCGTCGAGGAAAGGCGTGGCAGCCAACCCAGCACCACCGTGCCCAGCAGCTCCGACCCCGCGATCACTCCGATCACCAGGCCCAGCAGGCGCAGCGGCCGCGACCCCCATCGGTCAAGCGCGTTTGATTTCATCGCAGTGGCGATCCAAAAACCGCCTCCTCGATACCGGCACGGCGGGCAGCCGACTACACATTTTTTGGCTAGAACCTAGCAAAATTTGTTGTCTCGAGGCGGCCGGGGCCGCGGCCCTCGCTCGACCGCCCCGGTTCATGGAGAGCCTCCTTGCGCGGTTGCACATGCATCGGGACCATGAATTGCCTGGCCCCTGTAGCAGCCGACGTCAGTCGGCTCCAATTCGTTGGCGATCTGATGGAGCGGACTGACGTCCGCTGCTACTCGGTTCATCTGCGTGCCGACACCGAGGCGCGCCTCGCTCATCGAGTCCTTGCGGAGAACAACGCCGGTTGACTCACGGCGAGTATGGCGCCGTGCCGTTGGCGTCCACGCGGTAGCCCCACTTCCGAATATAGGCGGCCGCGGGCAGAAAGCGGTCCTGCTGCCGCGCGAGCTGGCGGTCCAGGCGCCGGTCCAGTCGGGCTTGCAGCCTGGCGGCGGCCCGGGTGTTGACCAGGTTGTTGGTCTGGTAGGGATCGGTCTGGTTATCGAACAGCAGCCACGGCCCGTTCAAATCGCGGACGTAAGTGTAGCGCGGGGTGCGCAGACCGCGATACTCCTTGCCCCCGGCCCGCCGGTCCCATTCGCCGAACGGGGCCACACAACGGATCATCGTCGCCTCATCGCCCGGGTTGCGTCCGCCACGCAGGTAACGGCTGTAATCCAGGCCCTCGACGCTTTTGGGGATGCGCACGCCGCACAAGCCGAGCACGGTCGGCATAAGGTCCTCGGAGTTGAAGCACGCTGGCAGGCGGCGGTGGCCCGGGCCCAGGCCCGCCGGCCAGTGAAACAGCATCGGCACGCGCACCGACTCGTCATACGGTTTCTGCTTTTTGTAACGGCCGTGGGAACCGAGTTGGTCACCGTGATCGGCGGTGAAGACCACGAGGGTGCTATCGGCCAGCCCGGTTTCCTTCAGGATTCGCCACAAGTCGCCGAAGCAGTCATCCAGCGCCGTGCAGTGGGCGTAATAACCGGCCAGGAAGCGCCGGGCCCGCGCGCGCTCGGCGGGCGGCACGTTCGGACGCAGCGTCAACCTGGCCGTCTCATACAGGGCGCGAAATTGCGCGGGCGCGGTGAAATACGGATCGTGCGGCGGGCCCCAGGCGAGCATCAGGAAGAACGGCTTCGACGAACCGGCATGCCGACGCAGGTAATCCGCCGCGTCACGGGTCTGGGCGATGGCGTCGTAGCCGGGCCACTTGAGTTTTTCCGGCCCATCGGCGTAGTAAAACGAGTTCGAGTAATCGTGGGTGCATTCCTGGGCCTTCCAATAATCGAAACCCTGACGGCGCTCGCGCGGGATGAACGCGGATCGCCCGTCGCCGTTCAAGTGCCATTTGCCAATGTACCCGGTGTCATAACCGGCGGCGCGCAGCACCTTAGCCAGCGTCACGGTGTTGGGATTCAGCGGCACGTCGTTCAGGAAGATCCCGTGGGTGAGCGGACGCTGGCCGGTGAGCAACGACGCACGGGTGGGCGAGCAGACCGGCAGGCCAGCCACGGCATTGACCAGGTTGACGCTTTCGCGTTCCAGCCGGTCGAGGTTCGGCGTGCGCGCGTTCGGGTCGCCCGCGAAACCAAAGGCCTGCGCGCGCCATTGGTCGGCCAGGACGATGAGGACGTTCGGGGGACGCGGAGTCGCGCCGATGCCGGTCCGGGTCGGGCCGAGGATGATCCCGAGCAGAAACAGCACGCTGCCGGCTGCCTGGAAACGGGCGCGTTTCGCATCAGGCGATTTCATCGGGTCGCGTTCTGGCGGTCAGGGGCTGGGCTCGCGCCAGAGGCGTTCGCTGAATCGGCCGCCGTATTGGTCGCGCAGCGCGTCCGTGCGCCGGC
>JAGWYX010000491.1 GCA_018969165.1 Verrucomicrobiota bacterium | reverse complement strand
CGGGCGGGATCGCCGGGATTTTCCCGAGCTGCCCACGATGCTGCGGGATTCCGTGGAGCGCGACAAGCTGGCCGAGTTGAACGAGGTCATCCTGCGGGCTTGCGAATTGGACCCGGAGCGTCGGTATGCCTCCGCTGATGAAATGCATGCGGACCTGGCCCTGCTCCAGACCGGCAGGTCGGTCAAACAACAACGAGCGCTGCAGCGCCGATTGCGGGCCGCCCGGCGCGCCGGGTTGGCGGCGGGGATGGTCGCGGTGCTGGCGGGCGTGGCCGGTTACGAAGCCCGGCGAGCCGAGCGCGCCGCCACGGATCGTTTGGTGCGGATGGACGTGGCCAATGGCGTGGCGCGCATGGAGGAAGGCAATTACCCGGGCTCGTTGCTCTGGTTTGCGAACGCTCTAAAACTGGGCCGCGAACACCAGCCATTGGACACGCTGAATCGGCTCCGAATGGCCCTCCTCCTGGATCAGCTTCCGAAGCTGAATCAAATCTTCTTTCATCGGGGACTGATTAATGACGCGGAGTTCAGTCCCGACGGTCGGTTCCTGGCCACGGCCAGCTACGATCATACCGCGCGGGTTTGGGATTTGGCCACCGGCCAACCGCGGACGCCCCCGCTGCGACATGCCGATGATGTGCGCAGCGCGGCTTTCAGTGCGGACGGTCGCTGGCTGGTGACCGCCAGCAACGACCACACGGCGCGCATTTGGGACGCCCTCACCGGCCAGCTTGCCGCCCCGGAACTGCGGCATCGAGATCAGGTGGCCCATGCCGGTTTCAGTCCGGATGGTCGCCGGGTGGTGACGGCCAGCGCGGATCACACCGCTGGCATTTGGGACGCCAAGACCGGGCGACTGATATGCTCGCTGCGGCATGCCGACATGGTGGACTGGGCCGTGTTCAGTCCGGATGGCCGCCGGGTGGTCACCGCCAGCCGAGATTTCACGGCACGCATTTGGGACGCCGAAACAGGCCAGCCGGTCGGCGCACCGCTGGTCCATGGCGCCCGAGTGCGGATGGCGGTCTTCAGCCCGGATGGCCGGCGGCTCGGCACGGCCAGCGACGACGGCACGGCGCGGATTTGGGAGATTGACCCCGGCCAATCGAATCCGCGGCTCGGGGACGTCGCGGGAGGCCAACGCCGCGCGCGAATCTGGGACGCGGCGACCGGCCAGCCGCTCGACATTTCATTGCGACATCGAGATTGGGTGCTGGGCATCGCCTTCAGCCCGGATGGGGCGCTCTTTGCGACCGCCAGCAAGGATTACTGCGCGCAGGTCTGGGACGCCCACACGGGCGAACCGCTGGGGCGCCGAATCCTGCATGGCAACCGGGTGACGCGAGTCGCTTTCAGTCCCGATGGCCGATGGCTTTTGACCGCCAGCAGCGACCACACGGTCTGCGTCTGGAACGCCCGCGCCGGCACGCCCGCCGCGCCGCGTCTGCCACACAACGGCGGCGTCATTACCGCGGGTTTCAGTCCGAATGGGCGCCAGGTGGTCAGCGCCGGGCACGACGCCGTGGCGCGCGTCTGGGACCTCAGCACCCCTGCCTCGGGCCGGCTCGGCTTGCCGACCGGGGTGCTCTCGAGTTGGTTTAGCCCCGACGCATCCTGTCTTTCGACCTGCAGTGGTTCGGACTGGCGCCTGCGGATATGGCGGGTGAGGGATGGTCAAGTGCTGCCGGGATCGGCCGCGGGGCTGTTGACGGAAGTCCCGACTGGCCGAACTACTCTGCCGCGAGTCATCTGTTTTAGTTCCGCCGAAGTTCGCCCTTGGCTGCTCTACAGCGACGATGCCCAGCGGGTGACCAAGGTCTGGAATTTCCGCACTGGAGAGTCCGTGGCTGCTCCGGGCCTCTTCGTCTCCCGTGCCACCTTCAGTCCCGACGGACGGAAGGTCGCCACGGTGATTTCGCGGTTTGCCCCGCATCGGCCAGGCGAGCAACCTGATGACCAGCTCTGGATCCGGGATGCGGCGACCCTGCGCCGGCTGGCGTCCGTGGATTTGCGTAAGTCAGGTTACCGCGAAGGCTGGTCCGTCGCCGTGGCGTTCAGTCCGGATGGCCGCCGTCTGGCTATTGGTTTTGGAAATACACATCAAAAGACCAGCGGCTACGCTCGAATTTTGGACACAACGACGGGCCAGCCATTCACGTCGCCCATGAAAGCTCCCGCCGCCGTGGTGCGCGTTGCGTTCAGTCCCGACGGGCGCCTGCTCCTGACCGGCTGCGACGACGCGTCGAGCGATCCGATGGAGGCGCGGGTTTGGGATGCGGGCACCGGACGGCCCATCGGGCCGCCGCTCCGGCATGGGGATGGAATCAACGCGGCCAAATGGAGTCCGGATAGCTCGCGGGTTTTGACGGCGAGCCAAGACGGCACGGCGCGCGTCTGGAACGCGCGCACCGGCGAACCGCTGACCCCGCCGCTGGAGCATCCGCGCCAGGTCGAGGACGCGGATTTCAGTCCGGACAGCCGGTTGATCGTGACGGCCTGCATCGATGGCACGATACGAGTTTGGGACGCCACGACGGGCCAGCCGGTGAGCCCGCCGTTGGGGTCAGCGGACAGCGTGGACCATCCCGTGCAGAGCGTCGGGGTGACTCCGGACGGTCGGTGGATTTTCAGTGCCGAGCAATCGTCTTTCCACAGCGATGATCTTGCCAAAATCACCCCGCGCGTATTGGCGCCCGCGATGTGGTGTCTCAAGCCCACGACGCTGCCGGCGCCCGAGTTAATGGAGGTGGCGCAGGCCATCAGCGGCCAGTGGATCGACGCCAGCGGGGCGGCGGTTCCGATGGATCCGGAGATGCTGAGAAGTGTCTGGGAGAAAACGCGCACCCGGCACCCCGATTTGTTCTCGACCTCCGCCGAACGCGTGGTCCTGTGGCGTCGCGAGCAAGCACAGGAATGTGAACGGGATCAGGCGTGGTTCGCTGCGCGCTTTCACTTGGACCGGCTGACTCAACGAGCCCCAACGGACTCCGCCTTGGCCAGCGTCGCGCCACCGTGAATGCCGTTTTTGAGGAGCCGCCACGTCCTATGCCGGGCCTGGGTGTTGGCCTTGAACCGGGCGGGACCGGGTGCTGCCTTCCGCCACTTGGCGGACCCTGACACGCGGTCCCTCCCGGTCGAGGCGCGTCAGTTCATGGGAAGCGGCCTTTCGCATTTGCACGCATCGAGGCCATGAACCACCCGAGCCCCGTAGCAGCCGACGTGAGTCGGCTCCAATCCTCTGGTGATCAGATGGAGCGGACTGACCTCCGCTGCTACCCGGTGCATGGGCAGGTAAACCCTCCTGGTTCGAATTGAACTGGCCCGCAACCCATGGACCGAATCCCCGGGGCGCTCAGTTCGTGACCAGGGTGCCGACCTTCTCGCCCAGGATTACCCGCTTCAAATTATGCGGCTTGAACAGATTGAAAACGATGATCGGCATTTTGTTGTCCATGCAGAGGGTAAATGCCGTGGAGTCCATGACCTTGAGCTGGCGCTGCAGGGCCTCACGGTAGGTGATTTGGGCAAACTGCTGGGCGTGGGCGTTGACTTTGGGGTCGCTGTCGAACACGCCATCCACCTTCGTCGCCTTCAAAATGACTTCCGCCCCGATCTCGTTGGCCCGCAGCGCGGCGGCGGTGTCGGTCGAGAAAAACGGGTTGCCGGTCCCGCCGCCGAAGATCACGACCCGGCCCTTTTCGAGGTGGCGAACGGCGCGCCGGCGGATGAACGGCTCGGCGACCTGGGCCATGGTAATGGCGCTCTGCACGCGGGTGGCGACGCCGGCCTTCTCCAGGGCGTCCTGGAGCGCCAGGGCATTGATCACGGTGGCCAGCATGCCCATGTAATCGCCGGTCGCCCGCTCGATGCCGTGTGCGCTCCCCTGCGCGCCGCGGAAAATGTTGCCGCCGCCCACCACGACGACCACCTCGACGCCCAGCGCCCGGACTTCGCGGATTTGCCGCGCCATGTCGTGCACGACTTCGGCGCAAATCCCCACGCCGGCCTCGCCGCCCAACGCTTCGCCGCTGAGCTTGAGCAGGACTCGACGATACTTGGCCTTAGTCGGGGAGGTCATGGGAAAGATTTTGCCGGTTGCGGATTGGGATTAAGTTGAGAGGCCGGCGCCAT
>JAGWYX010000490.1 GCA_018969165.1 Verrucomicrobiota bacterium | reverse complement strand
AGACATTCGCTGCCTCCTGGAAAATCGCCAATTCGGCCTGTTCTGGGAACAATATCGCAAACCACTCCCAACGGCGGCCTGAAAATCACCGAGCGCAGGTAACGATTTTGTCCTGCACCCGTGCGGATTTGGGACAAAAAGCAGCCGTTGACACACCCGGCCGACTCTCGTAATATTTTGGCCCGTTTGATCCGCTTGAGCATCAGTTCCCCCCCGCGCTCGCGCAGCGCCGAGCACGCGCGGCACGTAGGACAATTTCCTGCCAGTTGGATAGGACCCGGTTCAGAGATAATGGGAGCTGAGGGGTCGATTCGGATCCGTCCGACCCGGTAGGAACCGGTCGGGTGAGCGAGTTTTATCAATCATGAAACAATCACCCCGACGCTTCGGTTTGGTGGAGGCCTTGCTTGCGACCAGTATTCTTATCGCGCTGCGGACAGACCACGCGCAGAGCGGGCAACGCGACTCGGCGGCCGGCTCCCGAGGTGCCGCCCTGAATTCCGCCCCTCCTCCCCGAGCATCAACGATGGCTGCACCGGTTGGTGCGGCCGGTGTTGGCCGGGCGCCTACCCCGGGCGTCATCGGCGCCGCCGTCCCCTCCACCCGCGTGGTTCAGCCCGCGCCGCCTGCTCCAGGCCAGATCTCGCCCATCGCCCTCAAACTGATCGGGGCGCTCGAGGACGAAAAGAAACATCGCACGCCAGCCCAACTCAAGATGGACTCTCAACTCGTCTATGCCGACCAAATGCGGCGCGGAGCCCCGATTGCCGACGGGGTGCCCACCCAGCGGGTCAGATTGGACCAGGACGCGCAGGGCCGTGTGCTGGTGGACATCACAGCGCGGGTTTCCCCGACCTTGCTGGCGCACATTGAGTCCGCCGGTGGCGACGTGATCAACAACTACCCCCAATATGACGCCATCCGTGCCCGGGTTCCGCTGGCCACGCTCGAGCCACTCGCCGCGCGTGCGGATGTCCGGTTCGTGGCTCCCGCCGCCCAAGCGCACGTGCGTGGCTGGACCCAAGGGGTGGATCGCCAAGGGGACGCCGCCCATCAAGCCGGACTGGCCCGGGCGACCTTCGGTATCGACGGCTCCGGGGTGACCATCGGCGTCATGTCCGACGCCGTCCAGAATCTGAGCGACGCGCAGGCGGCCGGCCAATTGCCGTTTGTCAACGTTCTCTCCGGGCAGAGCGGGTCGGGGCCGTCCGCGTCCGGGGAAGGAACCGCCATGCTCGAGATCGTGCAAACCCTCGCGCCCGGCGCCCAGTTGCTTTTCGCCACCGCCTTCGGAGGCAAGGCCGCGTTCGCCTCGAACATCGTCGCGCTTGCACAGGCTGGGTGCTCGATCATCGTGGACGACGTGGGCTACGACGGAGAATTCCCATTCCAAGACGACATTCTGGCCCAGGCGGTGAACACGGTGACCACCGGTGGCACCCTCTACTTTTCAGCCGCCTCGAACTCCGGCAATGCTAACGCCGGAACCTCGCAGACCTGGGAAGGAGATTTTTCCGACGGCGGCCAGACCATCCCCGGCACCGAGCCGGGCCGAGTTCATTCTTTCAATGGGACCAACTACAACCTCATCATCAATGGCGCCGAGCTCATGAGCCTGTTCTGGGCCGATCCCATTGGCGCTTCGACTAACGATTACGATCTTTTCATCCTCGACGCGACCGGCACAAACATCGAGAGCTCTTCGACCAATCCCCAGAACGGAACCCAGGATCCTTACGAATCCGCCCCGCCCGCCGGACAACCCGGCGAGATGGCGGTCGTGGTCAAGGTCTCGGGGGCGGCCCGATTTCTGCACTTGGACAATGAGTTTGGTTCCAGCCAGCTTGCCATCAGCACCGGGGGCCAAATTCGAGGCCACCAATGCGCCACCAACGCCTTCGCCGTCGCCGCGGTGGACGTCGCCCAGGTGGGTTATACCAATTCCTTCGCCTCCGGCACCAATTTGACGGTCGAGAAATTCAGCTCCGACGGACCGCGCCGTGTGTTTTTCCAGCCGGATGGAACGCCCTTGACCCCGGGCAATTTCACTTCCACGGGCGGGGTCGTGCGCCTGAAACCCGACCTGGCTGCCGCCGACAACGTCGCGACTTCCGTGCCGGGCTTCCTCCCGTTTCCCGGCACCTCCGCCGCCGCGCCTCACGCCGCCGCGATCGCCGCCCTGCTCTTGGGCTACCAACCGCTGCTGACCCAGGACCAGATTCGAAAAGCGCTGACGGGCACGACGCTGGATATCGAGAGTCCGGGCTGGGACCGTGATTCCGGCTACGGCATCGTCATGCCCCTGCCCGCGTTGCGGTCCCTCGGTCCCCCCCCACCGCCATCGCTCTCGCTGCTCAGTGTGGGCGACGCCTCGCCGGGCGGACAACTCTTCCTCTACGGCACGAACCTGGGCGCCGTGACCAACGTCACTATCGGCGGCGTGCCGGCCCCGTTCACCATCCAATCCAACGGGCTCATCATTGCGACGATCCCCGCGGGCGGCACGAATGGCAACGTGTCCGTGGCGACCGCGGTGGCCTCCGCCTCGGCGCCCTTCGCCGTCACGCCCCCGCCCACTCCGCTCAACGATCTTTTCACCAATGCCGCGCTCTTGAAAGGCGCGGCCACCTTCGCCACGACTAACACCACCGCTGCCGCCAAGGAGCCCGGCGAACCCAATCACGCGGGCAACACCGGCGGCAAGTCGGTCTGGTACAGTTGGACCGCGCCGGCGGGCGGGAATTGGACGCTGGACTCCTCCGGCAGCGATTTCCCAACGCTCATGGCAGTCTATGCGGGCGCGGATCTTACCCAATTATCCGTAGTGGCGAGCAATGCCCTCCCGGGAGGCGGGTTCACCAGCACGTTGACCTTCGCGGCCGTCCAGGCGGCCACGTATCATATTGCCCTCGATGGGGTCAATGGCGCCGGGGGGAACGCCGCCCTCTTCCTGGCGCCCGCCTTCACGGCAGTCTCGAACCAGACCGTTTACGCGACGGCGTTTGAGGCCGCCCAAGGCTTCCAGGCCACCCTCCCGCTGGCCGGCCAGATGGGGTGGCTCACCGATAGCAACGGACCCAGCGGGATCCTGACTGGTTACTTTCCCGGCCAAGGACAGCAGGCTTATGTCGGGCTGACCCACCCAACGAACGGAATTGTTCCCCCGGTGAGCGCCGTGGGGCCTCGGTTGAACTTCACTCCTGACTTGACCTTGCGGCCGGTCGTCCAATTCTCGGTATTGATGGCGATCGTATCCAACCCGGCCTCCACCAACACGGTGGGCGATTCGTTCAACTGGGATGTCTTCAACATCAACGGCGACAAACTGTTCTCCCTCCAGTTCGGCACCGATGGGTCCGCCAGATATACCACGGACGACGGGAACTCCGGCAGCGCCAACCTGATGTTCAATGGCAGCGGTCGCTTGACCGTGACCATGGATTTCGGCCTGAATACTTGGAGTGCAAGCGTCGGGACGCTCCCGATTGCCGCGGGGCAGCCCATCACCGGCTTGGGCTCGGAATTGAATCTCGGCAGCATTCGCGCCTCGTGGGTCCCCACCGACAACGCCAATCCTGGCACCGACGCCATGGTCTTCGACAACTACACGGTGACGGCCTTCCCGCGCGTCTTGCCGACCATTCTGGCACGGCCTCAGACGCCGACCGGCCAGCAACCCGGCCAGAGCGCGGTGCTCGGCGTGGTTGCTTCCGGTTTGCTTCCGCTCTCGTACCAGTGGTATTCGGACCAAGTATTGATCCCGGGCGCCACCAACGCCACTCTCCTGGTCAACGGCTTGGCACCGCTTGCGTCCCATTTGTATCAAGTGACGGTCTCCGATTCGGTCGGATCGACAACTGCCGGAACGACAGTCTTCAGCCCCTACGCGCTCCTGGCCCAACCGCAGGCCCAGCTTGGATCCCCGGCCTGGTCAGCGTCCGCAGGCGCGGTCTTGAATCTGACGCTGACGCCCGGTCTTACCTACGGGATCCAAACTTCGGCCGATTTGGGTCAGTGGAGCCTGATCTACGATTATTTTGCCAACGGTTCCAACACGGTGTTTTTCGACCCGACCGCTACCAATTCAGGCGCGCGATTTTACCGAGTGACGAGCCCGTGAGTGCGAATAGGGGT
>JAGWYX010000489.1 GCA_018969165.1 Verrucomicrobiota bacterium | reverse complement strand
ATCCAGCCAGATGCGATTCGACGCCATTTTCGATGAGGGTTCCGTACCCCTTCAAGAAAACTTCCGGGGACCCTTGAAAAATGCCTTGCGCGAAATGTCGCAGGTGAATGTTGTCAAAGGATCTGACCACACTAAGTTCAACTGGCAGCAACGTGTAGCTGATTAGCTTTGAGTCGCGGACGTTCGAGAATAGGGCGCCGCTGCCTAGCTCCATGGACCATTTCCGCCTCACGGACTCACTGGTTGCCAGCGCCGATGAGGTCTCGGGCGACGGAGCAGCGGCCATCGCCCGTCCGCAAACCATCGAAACGAAGCCACTCAGGGCCAACAACGCAATGTGTCCACAAACTACTCTTGCTCGTATCATATCAGTCCTGACTTCGGAGAGCGTCCTTCAACGATGACTGGTCGGCCTCCAAGATGCGCTGCGTGGCGAAAAGCGCACGGGGACGTACCATGCGTTTCTGCGGGGCGCGTTACGCCTTCCGTGATCACTCTGCTTTGCGGTCCAGGCAGGAGCTCATTCGCGCTGGAAAGAAAGTCCATTTTTGAACTGGCGGCGATCTTTCGCAGATAGGCGTCAACCATCGATGGGCGGGGAGATGGCGCGCCGGCGGTGTCGAGCAAGGCCAACACGGCCCTGCGGTCCGGATCCCGCTTGGGCTGCCACGTCTCGATCCATCTCCTGGCTATCTGCGGGAGGTCCTTGCCCCGGAGAACGGAGAGGATGACCACGTCCGCACCGGCGCCTGCATCGACGGATAGGGCCATCATCCTTGGATGCCAGAGAGACTTGAATCGGAACCAGGAAAACCGGAAATTAAAGGACACGCCCAGTTCTCTGAGAAGGTGCGATCGGGTCCGGAGCACCCGATCGCGCGTGCGTTCCTCGTCATAGAGGATCAGAATCTTTATTGCACACTCCGCTGGCATCGACGGGGCATCGACCTCAGTTGCCGAATCAAGGGTCGTGGTCATACCTCCACTACGCAGTTACAAGATCCAAACTCATTGGGGACAGTGCGGGACGCATGGTGATCGTTTTGCCAAGCGCCATCAGCAATAAAGCGATACTCGTGATGACCTGGCGTCAGTGGGACGCTTACGCGCCAGACGTCACTGGTGTCTTTGCGCATTGGCAGGGAGGTCAGGCTCCAGTCGTTGAAGTCTCCCGCCAGGCAAACTCCTTTGGCGTCGTGCGATTCGTAGGTGAACTCTACCTGGCGCAGATGCGCGCCGGGCACCGGTTCACGTTTCGCTCTTTTTTGGGCCATAATTCCTTTTCGCTGTGGTTTTAGGTTCCTTACAAATGAATCCATCAAGTTTGCTTTTGGGGTCACCCGCGCCTCGAGGGCTGATCATGCCAGGTGAGGCCGAATACAAAGATGCACACTGTGATGATGACGAGAGCTGGCGTCATGATTGCCCTCCATTCCGCTGAAGACGGATGACGCGCCGCTGGTTCCGGGGCGTTCCGGCCGGTGCCAAGACCATGTATTTTGGCTGGATTGGAAAGGCGGCAAGCTCGAATCCGCCAAGCGGTACAAACAAGCGTTTAGCAGCATGCGGTCTGTTCCATCGGCGATGCGTTTTGGTCATAAGATCCTATTTGTTGTGCATTGGTTTTTGCGTGCGAACTGTTCCCTCAACTCACCGCCACCAGCGAGGCTCGTTCACCCCACTCGTCGCGGGCAATGCCCGCCGCCTTCGGGTCCAGCATCGGCTTGCCATCGACAAGAAATCGGTAATGGTGGTGACCATGAGTTAAGGGCACTTGCAGGAACCACCAACCATCCGCTTGTCGCCGCATGGGATTAGCGGCAGAATCCCAGCCATTGAAATCACCGACCAGATAAACGGATTGGGCCTGAGGGGCCGCGCAAAAGAACCGGATCGGTCTGACGGTGTTCCCGGCCGAAGACCGGTTACCATTGGAGTTGCAGCAGGCAGCGTTCATGTAGCCATTCTTTGCGGTAATGGTCGTCTGCGGAGTGAGCGAGCCGTGCATCCTAGTAACACGTGACCCGCTCCAGTCGCCGCCGGAGCAGCAGCTTGCCGCGGGAGAGCCGTGACATCACGGTGCCGGGGGCCACTTGCAGAAGATCCGCGATCTCACGGTACGATTTGTCTTCGAGATAAAAGAGCATCAAGGGTTGGCGATAGCGGTCGTCGAGTTCCTGCAAGCACTTCAGAGCTGTGTGGGCATCCACTTTGTCCATTTGCCCGGCGGTGAGGCTGGGAGGATCGAGGTCGAGTTCCTCCAACCCGCAGTTAGGGAACCGCTTTTGGTGGCGCTTCCGTTGGAGGAATCGCCGGTAGAGGGTTGTGAACAGCCAGCTCTTCAACTTGTGCGCGTCACGAATCTGGCCTGTCTTCAGGAGCAGCACGCGGAATGTTTCCTGGGTCAAATCGCCGCCATCCGCCGGATTGCCCGTCAGGCGGATCGCAAACCGGTGCAGCGGCTCATAAAACTGCTTGGCCGCCGAGTCAAAATCGATCGCCGCCACGGAAGCGTGGCTTTCTTGAAGTGTTGTCGCGTGAGTCATAAGCTGTATTTTCAATCTGTGGTCTGACCAAGGCTTACCGGTCGTCAGTTTTCGCCATCCACCTGGTCGAGGCCGCTCTCACCCTCACTTCGATCCCGGCAGCGATTCCTTACAAAGAAGATTTCCTAGCGAGGCGACGTCTCAGACCACAACACGCTCGTCCAACCATTCGATCTTTCGGTTCCCATCCATCTCTCCTGCCGCCGCCTCGCTCATCGCGCGCGGAATTTCGAGGCACGCGGCGGTTCATACAAATGATGTTGGCGACTCCTGACCTTATTCGCGAAACCGCTCAGTTTTCGCGGCTGCGCGGTCTCCTTCCGCGCTGGCGGGAGGTGCCGCTCTACCGGGCGGTCGTACCGGACGAAAAACTCCTGGTGAGTGACGTCGATGCCCGAACCCGTTTTTTGCGGATGCCCTTCATCACGAAGCAGGAGATACGCCGGGACTTTCCCCACAATTTCCTCCGTCCCAACCAGGCGCTTGGATCATTGCTGCAGGCAGAGTCGGCAGAGCTCGACCATACTTCCGGCACATCGGAGGAGCAGTTGTCGGTTTTGTTCCCCCGAGGTTGGTGGGACGAACAGGAGCGAAGCGTGTTGCGATTAAACCGATTCGTCGCCCAAGTGCTGGATGAAAATCCAGGTGCCCGTCGCGCGACGATCGCCCCGCCTGCCTGTAACGGCCAGTCTTGCCCCACCGTGTGGCAGTCTCGCGCCCAAAGAACCGTCCGCACGACACGGTTTGTGAACCTGGCGCGGCTTCCGTTCACCCTGAGCGACACCGAACTCGCCCGGATGGCAGACGAGATTGCAGAATGGTCGCCGCAATTCCTCGATTTACATCCCGTGCACGGCGTCCGGTTCGCCCTTTTTTGCGAGCAGGAGCGCATCCGTGTTCCTTCGCTGCGGTTTGTCCTCTGCAGCTACGATTTTGTTAGTGTTGTCCACCGGCGAATCCTGGAGCGCGTTTTCAAAGTTCCACTCTTCAATCTTTACGGCTCCACCGAGACCGGTCATTTGCTCATGGAAGACGAGCAGGGAGAAATGCGGGCCAGTTATGACACCGCATTTCTCGAAGTGGTGGAACCGGATGACCGCAACATCGGAGACTTGGCGATCACGACTTTGACCAACGATCTTATGCCGCTGGTTCGTTACCGCATCGGCGATCTCGTGGAACGCCAGGAGCAGCCGTATGCGACGACCTACGTCGTGCATGGCCGTTTACGCGACACGTTGCGCGCACAGGATGCCCGTCGGATCACGACTTGGCAGGTGGACCAATGCTTCGGCGGCATCGCGGGCATCGCGCATTACCAGCTTCGTCAAAAGGCCGACGGTGTTTGCTGGTTGCGCTTTGTGCCGGACGGCACTGGGCCAGGCGTGGAAGAATTGAAAACACTCACCTCGCGTTTGGAGGATCTGCTTCATCTCCCGGGCGGAGTTGTGAGCGAGGCGACGCCCTGGTTGCTCCCGGCGCACTCCGGGAAATTCAGCCTGACCTGCCGAGTCTGATGGGTGAACGTACCAGGAAGGGAAATGCCGCTGTCCTGCCACCGACGGCACGAAAGGTCGTATGCTCAACGAACGTGCGCTTGACCGATGCGCTCCCTT
>JAGWYX010000488.1 GCA_018969165.1 Verrucomicrobiota bacterium | reverse complement strand
GTCTCCCGGCGCCCGCCACCCCTGGCCCGGCGGTGGCTTAATGGCTCGAATTAGAAGTAGTAATTTGCATTTTCTGCGCTTGACGAAATTAGATTTTGCGATCAATATGCCGTTGTTTGTGAACTTGGGAAACCTGGAGACTTCAATTATGAACACGAATCCTGCTTTGAAACCGAGCCGCGTGGCGGTCCTGGCTGGCCTGGCGCTGGCCTGCGCGGCGACCCTCACCCGGGCCCAGACCCCCGACTACATCATCGACCGATTCGATGACCCCACCGAGGCCGATTCCTGGGCGCGCTGGTGGGGCAGTGCCCTCCAAACCTACGAGTACGACGGCACCGTGAACACCGGCACCAACGCCGGTTCCGGTTCCCTCAAGGCCACGATTCAGTTCGACCTGGCCAGTTATGGCTCGGATAACCAGTTTGCCGCGGTACGCTACTTCACCGCCGCCGACGGCAGCCGCGAAACCCTCGACGGCAGCCAATACACCAACCTGGTGTTCGATCTGAAGTTCGACACCAATTCGCCCTCCTCGGGCGGCAATTTCGGTTACTTCGAGTACGGCGTCGTGCCCACCGACTATTCCCAGATCGAGTTGGGCCATCTCTCGGTCGCCTCGACCAACGGCGACTGGACCCACATCGTCGCCCCGATCGACCCGAGCACGGCCAAGATCACCAACATCTTCGGGTTCTGGATCAAGATCTGGAGCGGCGACCCCAGCAGCGGCATGACCGGCACGACCACCTTCTGGGTGGACAATGTCGAGTTGATCGGCATCACCAACACGGTGATTCCTTCGCCGACCATGGGACTGAGCCGGGCGACGCCGGGCCTGCAATTGATTGCCAGCGCCCCGGCCCAGACGTACCAGCGCCAGTCCATCAGCACGCTGTCCACCGACACCAACGGCAACCCGACCGCCTACTCGTGGGTCGGTGGGAGCAGCCCGGTCACCTACTCGGTTACCATCGCCAGTTACCCGAGCACCAACTACAGCGGTTTCCAAACGCACATCTTCCTGGTGCCGATGGCCTCCCTGCCAACCTATGAGAGCAGCCCGGACTGGAACGAACCGAACGTCGTGTTCCTCCAAATCGCCAATAACGCGGACGGGAGCGCTTCCGCCACCTTCCGCTACAAGACCAACCTGCCCAACGGCAATACCATGCTCTGGAATTCCAATCCCACCAACGGCCCCGTGGGCGCCCTGGCCAGTATCACCGATCCTTCGCCGCTGGGCACCTGGAGCCTGACCTTCCAGAATAACACCAACGTGACCCTCACCGCACCGTCCGGCGCCAGCACCAACTTCGTCATGCCACCCGACTCGGCGGCCCTGTTTGCCGACCCATTGGTGGCCGTCTTTGGCGCTCAGCCGAATGGCGATGCCAACATCGGCCAAACCGTCATCCTGAGCCGCATCCAAGTCACGGGCACCACCTCGGCGATTGACGAGAAATTCATTGGTGCCACTTTGGACACCACCACCTGGCAAATCGTCGCGCAAGACGCCGCCGGTGTGACCGTGGCCCCGCCCGACTCCCTGTATTGGATCAACTGGAGCTTGCCGGCCACCGGCTTTCTGCTCGAGGCCAGCACCAATCTCAGCTCGACCTCGGCCTGGGCGGATGCCGGACTTACCAATGTAGTTCAGGTCCTGGGCAAACGCATGGTCGTGCTCACCAGCTCCAGCCTGCCCGGCACCAACGGTTTCTATCGCGTCAGTAAGCCTTAGGCGGCTGAGTGAGAACAAAGAACCCGCGGGCGCCGGCTTTCCCCGGCGCCCGCTTTGTTGCGACCGGGAGCGCGGACGGCCAGGCGCGGTGCGCGCCGTGGCTGGCCCAGGGCGGCGAATCAGCCGGAGATCAACGAAACGGCGAATCCGAGGTCTGAATCGGCCTCTCGCGAGCGTCTTCCGTTCCGCAGGGCGCGCAGCAACGGTTGCGGCTTCGCCTTGCCACCTCGCCGGTTCGCGGCGAAACTCCGCTGGTATCATGCAAAATCGTCGATTCCTCCTCGCCGTCGCCCTCGCGTTGATCGCCAGCGGCGTGCTCCGTGCTCAGATCGACCTGCCGATCTACGCCGATACTCTGCTCAACGGGTTCCAAAACTGGAGCTGGGCCGCGGTCAACCTCGCCAACCCCGCGCCGGTCCATTCCGGCAGCGTTTCAATCAGCGTCAGCGCGGCCACCTGGCAGGCCCTCTATCTGCACCATGACGACCTCGACACCCAACTTTATTCCAGCCTGGTCTTTTGGCTCAACGGCGGTGCCGCGGGTGGTCAACGGGTCCAGGTCCAGGCCCAGCTCGGCACCAACGCGCTGGCCCCTTATGCCCTGCCGGCGCTGACAGCGAATACCTGGAAACAATTCACCATCCCGCTCAACTCGCTGGGGGTCGCCAACAGGACTAACTTCCAGGGCTTTTGGATCCAACTCACCACCGCCACCAGCACGTTCTACGTGGACGACATCCGGCTGACCGCCCTCCCGCCGCCGACCCTCGTGCAAATGACCATCAATCCCGCCCAGACGATCCGTACCGCGGACGCGCGCCTCTTCGGCGTGAACACCGCCATATGGGACTCGCAGTTCGATACCCCGGCGACGTTGGCGCTGCTCCAGGACCTGGATGCGCGCGCGCTGCGCTTCCCCGGCGGCTCGTTGTCCGACGAATACCATTGGACCTCGAACACCACCGACGACAACACGTGGACCTGGGTGACGTCATTTGACAAGTTCGCCGCCATCGCCACCAACCTGTCCGCACAGGTCTTCATCACGGCAAACTACGGCACCGGCACTCCCGAGGAGGCGGCTGGCTGGGTGCGCTACGCCAATCTCACCAAGGGCTGCGGCTTCAACTACTGGGAGATCGGCAATGAAAACTATGGCGGCTGGGAAGTGGACAGTAACTCGCTCCCGCACGACCCGATCACCTACGCCGTGCGCGCCACCAATTACCTCGCCCGAATGAAGGCGGTCGATCCGGCCATCAAAGTCGGCATCGTTGCGGTCACCGGCGAGGACGCCTTCGCCAATTACAAGGATGCCGCGCACACGGTCGTCAACCCGCGCACCGGCCAATCGCACTCGGGGTGGACGCCGGTGTTGTTGACGACCTTGAAACATCTGGGAGTCATGCCCGATTTCGTTATTTACCACCGTTACCCGCAGAATGCAGGCGGGGAAAGCGACGCCGGGTTGCTGCAATCCTCGCGCACATGGGCTAACGACGCAGCCGACCTGCGTCAGCAATTGACCGATTACCTGGGTGCGGCCGCTGCCGGGGTCGAGCTGGTCTGCACCGAGAACAACTCCGTCTCGAGCGGTCCCGGCAAACAAACCACCAGCTTGGTCAATGGACTGTTCCTGGCCGACAGCTTCGGCGAAATCCTCCAAACCGAATTCAATGCCTACCTCTGGTGGGACCTGCGGAACGGCCGCGACACCAACAACAATCTTTCTACCTCGCTCTACGGCTGGCGACCCTACGGCGATTACGGAATCATCGACGGCGCGGCCAGTCCGTATCCGACCTACTACGTCGGGAAACTGCTGAAATACTTCGCCCGCGGCGGCGACCGGATTGTATCCGCGACGACGGACTACCAGTTGCTGGCGGCTTACGCCGCCTGGCGTTCCAACGGTTCCCTGTCGCTGCTGGTCATCAACAAGAGTTCCCTCACCAACCTCAATGCGCGAATCAACCTCGGGGCTTATCAGCCGGACGCGAATGCGACGATTTACTCCTATGGCATTCCGCAGGATGACGCGGCGGAAACCGGTCTCGGCTCGCCCGACCTGGCCCAGTCCAACTTCGCCGGCGTGGCGGCAGATTTCGGTTTCTCCTTTCCACCCTATGCGGTCACCGTGATCTCGCTGGCGCCCGGCGCACCGCAGTTGAGCGTGGTGTCCAATCCAGCATTCCCGGGAGGCCCATTCCAACTGCGACTCGCCGCCCAGGGGGGTGTACCCTATGTGCTTGAGGCCTCTCCCGACCTGGCCCACTGGACCGCTCTGGTCACCAACACTCTGGCAAGTAATTCCTGGACCTGGACGGAGGCGACGGCCCCCAACTCCCCGGAGCGATTCTACCGCGCCGTGTGGCGGCCCTAGCCCACACGGTGGGGTCAGATCTCGACATTTGACGGAGAC
>JAGWYX010000487.1 GCA_018969165.1 Verrucomicrobiota bacterium | reverse complement strand
TAGGCACTGGCTTGTTCAGTCATCTTTCTCCCGGTCTCGAGGTCACCTTCGTTCGACTTTAGTTCGACGTTAATTCGATGGTCGTTCGATGGTCGTTCGATGGCGGTCCTACTGGGCCGAGTCGAGATTTCGCGTGGTTAACGTTACGTTCGAGCAAGCGGCCGAGGGCCGGCATGGTCGAAAAACGCTGTCGCGACGGCACAGCGGCCAGGCAGTTCACGGATCGAGTTCGTGGGTGGGCGACGGATTGCTGCCAAAGCTCGAGCGCTGCCTCCGGCTGGCTGTCGAACAGGAGGTCCCCGAGGTAGTAGGCAGCACGGGAGTCCTGCGGATCGGCCACCATGGCCCGACGCAGGACCGGGAGGAGTCCCCGTTGGAACGGGAACACGGTGTCGGGCGCGGTGAGTCGGCCCAGGCGGCGATAGGCGGCGGCTTGCGCTGCGTCCCCGAGGCGCTCGCTGAATTCTGCGCCGTAGTAATAGGTCAACTCCTGCCCACCGACCGAGAGCGCCGCGCGCAGATCGTGCTCGTCGGTTCCCACGGGGAGCGGAACCGTCTGGACAAAGGGTTTGCCCGGGCTGATGGCGATATTCCGGTCGAGGAGGGTTGGCGAACCGACCTGGAGCAGCGCTCGGGCGATCCGATGCGCGCGGGTGGTGCAGAAGCCGACGCGCGCGATGCCGTTGGTTGACACTTCGAGGTTAACGGCGGCTTCGAGGTTGGCCTTCTTGACGCCGCCGATGTCGCGGAACGGATACCAATACATTTTGGACGCTTTGGTCTCGTAAGGTTGGAGCCAGCTATAGTCCGGCTGGTTGTCCGAGTAAGCGCCCGCCATCAGCTCGATATACGGACCGTCGTTGTCGGTCAGGAATTTCTCCCACATCCGGCCGCGCGGGCCGTTGCCCCAGGTCCAGAACTTATTGCCGGGGACCTGGTGGTGGTCGGCGACGCTCATGATGCCGGCCTGCTTGCCGTGATCGTAGCCGGCGAAGAAATCGTCTTCGTAATTCCAGGCGAACATCGAGTTGGCGGCGATGTGATTGGCGTACCAGCTCACGTCCACGCCGCGGGTGAAATCGGCGCCGGCGTAGCGGGTGGTGGCCCAGGGCCAGGTGGTGAAGTCGCGCTTGCCGTGGAAGGTGACAAAGGGGGTGCTCGGGGGATAGATCACCTGGTAATCCTTGGTCGCGTGCACCGCGACGTTCGCGAAGCACAGCATCGCGTGGACCACGGGCGTGCGGTTCACGATGCGGACCGAGCATTCGAGGTAGGACTTGCCGGGGTGGAGCGTGTAACCGACCGCCCAGCGCATCCGGTGCCGGATTTCAAGTTCGCCGACCCACACCGTTTTGCCGCCGTCGGGATTCCAGGCGAGCCGGTACTGCACCGGCAGGAACGTAGTCGCGCGATGGTGATGCGGGATGTTCCACTCGATGCCGCCTGAAATCCACGCGCCGATCAGGCCGATCAGCGCGGGTTTGATCACGTGCTGGCGGTAAATGAAATTGTAGCCGTTGCTCTTGTCGATGGCCTCGAACAAGCGGCCGCCCACCTCGGGGAGTATGGGAGCATGCCCTCGTGAAGACCACGATCGAACTACCCGACCGGACGTTTCGGCGGGCGAAGACCGTTGCCGCGGCCAACGGGGTCACCCTCAAACAGTTGCTCACCGAGGCGCTCGAGGAAAAGCTGCGGCAGGGTGCGAAGTCCTCCCGGTCCGCGGCGCCACCTTGGCTCAGGTGCTTCGGCGCGTTCGCAAATTCACCCTCGATGCGCGTCGAGACCCGCCGGATTCAAAGACGAATCGACGCCGAGTTCGAGCGGATTGACCCGGAGGATTGGCAATGATCCTGGACACGAACGCCATCTCCGCCTTTGCCGATGGAGAGCCCGGCTTGCTCAAGGAGATCCGCGAGATGGCGTTGGCGCTCTACCTTCCGGTCGTCGCGCTCGGGGAATTTCGGTACGGTCTCACGTCGTCGCGTCAGCGCGCCGCGCGCGCGCGATGGCTCGATGAACTCGAAACCAACTGCGCGGTCCTCGAGATCACCTCGGAGACCAGCCGTGTCTATGCCGAGATTCGGCACGAGCTTCGGGTCCTGGGCCGACCAATCCCCGAAAACGACATTTGGATCGCCGCGCTGGCTCGGTGCCATCGCCTGCCCGTGCTCAGCATAGATCGCCATTTCGATCAGGTGTCCGGGCTGCGGCGCGTGGGCTGGTGATCCCCCAACGCGCGAGGAAAACTCCTGTTACGGCTGGCTCGAGGTCGTATGGCGGACCCAGCAACCCTGGTCTGAACGGTTGGAATGCCGCTGGGTTTTCTCATCCTGCTGCTCCGGCAAGAAGACGGGATGTGCTCTCGACAAGCTTGAAGCGTAGAAAAGGGTGGTAATGCGAGTTCTAAATCGGATAAGGTAAAACTTATGAAACCGGCTCGTCTCGAACTCGCCCAATTGCTGATGGCTAGCGGCGTGATGCTGCAGGCCCTGAGCCTCGACGGTGTGGAGACGCCCGGCTCCGCGCGTTCTCCGGCCGCCGAGTCGCCTCGCTGGTTCCCGTTTCAGCCCGTGCGCGACGAGTTCAAACCAACCATTCTGGATTGCAGCCGCTGGGTCGAGGCGCCCACGGGCAAACACGGATTTGTCACCGCGAGAGGCGCTCGGTTCGTGTTTCAGGACGGCACCCCGGTGCGGTTCTGGGGTGCCCAAGTGGACCTGTGGGGGAAAGCGGAAACCGATTACGCCGTGCGCCGCCTGCGGCGCCAGGGCATCAACATCACGCGTCAGCATGGAATGGAAGACCTGGGCCGTGACGCCCAATCCTTCGAGCGCCTGGATTACCTCATCGCCAAGCTCGGCCAGAACGGGATTTATCTCATCCTCGACCTGCACTACCCGCTGAACTATCGCTTTAGCGCCGACGATCATATCCGGGGCCTGCCCAACGGCGGCGCCGCCCCGCACGCCGAGTTTTTCGACGAAGGAGTGGCCGAGGTCATGCACGAGCGTATGGCCAGGATTTTCACGCATCTGAATCCTTACACCGGCAAGCGCTATTGCGACGACCCGACGCTCGCCCTGGTCGAGATTCTCAACGAAGACTCGTTGTTTTGGGGAACCATCGAGCTGCCGTTTCGCTCGGAGTTAGAGGACAAGTTCGCCGGTTGGCTGCGGAAGAAATATGGCGACGACGCCGGCCTGCGCCGGGCCTGGACGGCAGCGGGCAAGGTGGGGTTGGCGGACGACGAAGGGCTCGGGCCAGGTCAGCGGATTGGACTGATGCGGAATTGGGATTTCACCGAGAAATACTTTGGCGCGCACCCGGAACACCGCGTGCGGGGCCAGGACCAGATGCGCTTTTTCTATGCGCTGGAGGATCGCTACTGGGCAGGTTGTCGGGCCGTCCTGCGCCGGGCAGGGATTCGCGTGCCGATCGCGGCCACGAATTGGCAAGGGCATGGCTTCCCGACGCGCGTCCACATGCTTGGTCAGGCGAAGCTGGATTATATTGATCGGCACGGTTACTGGGATCATCCCCAAGGGGAAGGCATTCGCAAATGGCGCATCGCCACCGCGGAGTTTCACGACCTGCCGATGATCCAGGCGGTCCGGGCCGACCAGGACATGCTGGTGTATCTCGGGGTGGAAAACCTGGTGACGGAGAAGGCCTGGGAACAGGTGCTGGGAATGCCCATGACCATCAGCGAATGGAACACGTGCCTGCCCAACGAATACTCGCTCGAAGGCACCGGCCTGATGGCAGCCTACGGCTCGCTGCAAGGCTGGGATGGTTCGCTCGAATTCGGCTACTTCAGCCCGGACTGGCCCAAGGCGCTGGGCCCGGGGTCATTCGATTTGCTGGGGAACCCGCCGCAAATCCTGCAATTCCCGGCGGCCAGCGTGATGTGGTTGCGCCAGGATGTGAAGGAGGCCGATGTGGTCGCCGAATCGCTCTATGATCCGGTCAGCGTTTTCGGGTTGAACGAGGATCGCAAGCCGGTGCCGCTGGCTGCCGCACTGGTGGGCAAGGTGGGATACCGGTTTGTGGAAAGCCCCATTTCGCGAGGGCACATGAGTTCGGACCCTGAACTGGACCACCTCCTCTCCCGCCCTGCGGGCACCTTCTCCTCCGCTGGCAGCGGAGGAGAGGGCCGGGGAGAGG
>JAGWYX010000486.1 GCA_018969165.1 Verrucomicrobiota bacterium | reverse complement strand
CGAGGACCGCAAGGAACAGGGGTTGCTGCTGCCGTTGCCGGTCCGGGTCAATCTCACGCTCGCGCATCTGCGGCCCTTGTGCCGACTGGGAGGTTGGATAAATCCCGTGGCGGAACACCGCGCGGCCGAGCAGTGGACGCAACGGCTGGCCGTGCGCTGCGCGACCGTCGAACAACCCGTCGCCGAGCTGAGCGGGGGCAACCAGCAGAAAGTCGTTGTGGCCAAATGGCTCCATCGCGACTGTCGGATCCTGCTCTTCGACGAACCGACCCGTGGGATCGATATCGCGGCGAAATTCGAGCTTTACCGTTGGCTGGACCAACTGGCGGCCCAAGGTAAGGCCCTCATCGTCGTCTCGTCGGATCTGGAGGAATTGATGCTGATTTCCGATCGGATCGCCGTGCTGTCCCGGGGGCGGATCGCCGCCGAATTCGGCCGCCAGGAGTGGAGCCGGGAAAAGATCATGACTGCCGCGGTCAGCGGCGGTCAGCCTCGGTCCACCGCGACTGCGGTTACCCGCGCATGAAGGCAGCAAACCATTCCCCTGACGAAGCCGGAACGCCGCCCGGCGGCCCGGCCGCCGCCTCGCCCAACCCCGCACCCGCGCGCCCGGCCGGCGGTCGGGGCGCGCCCTCCAGGCCTGAACCACGGGCGAGCCAACCGGTCCGATCGCGCGCCGCGGTGCTGAGCAACCTGCGGCGGTTTGCCGGAGAGTATCTGGGCATGGGCTTGGCGCTGGTCTTCTTGATCGCCGGGTTCGGACTGTTTACCGAGCATTTTCTGAGCGTCACGACGTTTCGGACCATCGCCAACCAGGTCCCGGCCGGCATCCTCGTGGCCACCGGCATGACCTACGTGCTGCTGATTGCCGGCATCGATTTGTCCGTCGGCTCGGTTCAGGGATTGTGCGGCGCGGTCCTGGGAGTGGGGTTGGCCCGGTTTGGGTGGCCGCTCCCGTTGGCGATGGCGGCGGCGATCACCGTCGGGCTGATCTGTGGGGCGCTCAACGGCGTCGTGACGATCCGGTGGC
Source organism: Verrucomicrobiota bacterium (assembly GCA_018969165.1). Lineage (GTDB taxonomy): Bacteria > Verrucomicrobiota > Verrucomicrobiia > Limisphaerales > JAGWYX01 > JAGWYX01. The sequence continues at coordinate 3,141 of JAGWYX010000486.1, read as the reverse complement.
GATTGCCCTCGTTCATCGTCACACTCGGCATGCTCGAGGCGGCGCGCGGCGCGGCCCATTTCGTGACCCAATCCCAAACCCAGTACCTCGGCGAATCGGTGGCCCGCCTGGCCGATGGGTCCATCGCCGGTGTGTCACTCCCATTCCTGCTCGCCCTGGCGGTCGTCGCGGTTGGCCAACTGGTGCTGCGCCGGACCGTGTTCGGCCGTTACCTGGTCGCCATCGGCACCAACGAGGAGGCCGTCCGACTTTCCGGCCTGGACCCGCGCCCGGTGAAGTTGGCGGTCTTCGTGCTCAGCGGATTCCTGGTGGCGCTGGCGGCCATAATCGATACCTCCCGGTTCCAGTCCGCCAACCCGAATGCCGGCAGTGGCCTCGAACTCCAGGCCATCGCCGCCGTCGTGATCGGCGGCACCAGTCTCATGGGCGGTCGCGGCTCCGTCGTCGGCGCGTTCCTCGGGGTGTTGATCATGGCCGTATTGAACTCGGGCCTGGCCGCGCTCGGCACCCGCGATGAGACCAAGCGCCTGATCACGGGGCTGGTGATCGTGGTCGCCGTGATCCTGGACCAATACCGGCACCGATGGAGCGCAAAACCCTCGACTTGCCAGCCAAACTAATGTAAATTCGGGCATGCGTCGGCGCGAAAGCACGACTAATGACACGTCGGCGATGGTCGCGGGCGAGCCCGGGCGCCGAAGGATCCCCGCGCCACCACCGAGGCCAACCGGAGGAATCGGTTTATGAGCCAGCCGTTATCATTCGAGCGGTGCCGGGCCTTTATTGATTGCCAGTTGCAGAGCGGCGAACGCGGCCGCCAAACCGTCCCGATGGCCGACCCGCGACCGGCCATCACCATCTCGCGCGAAGCCGGCGCCGGCGGGATTCCCGTCGCCGAACGGCTGGCCGATTACCTCCAGGCGCGCATGCCGACGGCCGGTCGGCCGTGGACCGCCTTCGACCGGAACCTGGTTGAGAAGGTGCTCGAGGACCACCACCTGCCCGCCCACCTGGCCAGCCACCTGCCCGAAGACGACGTCTCGCAGATTGCCGATATTCTCGAAGAGTTGTTCGGGTTGCACCCGCCGTCCTGGACTTTTGTTCACCAGACCGCTGAAACGATCCTGCGGCTGGCCCGGCTGGGCAACGTGATCCTCGTCGGCCGCGGCGCCAATGTGATCACCGCCAAACTCGACAACACTTTCCACGTCCGCCTGGTCGGCTCGCTCGAGCCTCGCCTCGAACTGCTGCAGGATTATTACCGGCTGGACCGCCATGCCGCCATCCGCTTCATCGAACAACATGATCGCGGCCGGGCGCGCTACCTGCGGAAATACTTTCACCGCGACATCAACGATCCCCTCCTCTATCACCTGATCCTGAACACCGACCGCTTTTCGTGCGAGGAGGCCGCGCGGCTGATCGGTGAGACGGTGATGCGCAAGTTCTATCCGGCAACCGTTGCGCAAGCGGCGTGAACCCACCTCGACCGGGAGGGGCCGCGGGTCGCAGCCCATCGGTGGAGGGACGATCGCATTCGTCCCCCGGTTCAAGGCAGGCATACAGGTTGGACATTCGACCCGGCGGCACCTCATGGACCAGAGACGATCGGAGCCGAGTTACGTCGCCTGCTACGGAACGGGGCTGGCTTCAACGGCGCACGCCGCAAGAGGCCGCCGCGGCGGGTTCTCTACTCCAACGAATCCGCCATCGGGGGCTTGACCTCGGCACGGTTCCTTCCCACCCTCCGCCAAGCGGAACGACATGCGCCACCGGACCAAAAACCACTCCCAGGAGATCGTGGTCGTCGGCAGCCTCAATGCCGATCTGGTGGTCACCACTCCGCGATTTCCGGCTCCCGGTCAGACGGTGGTCGGCCAGCACGTCCGGGTGTTTCCGGGCGGCAAGGGCGCCAACCAGGCCTGCGCGGCCGCCCGCCTCGGCGCGTCGGTGAGCATGATCGGCCGCATCGGACGCGACGCGCACGGTCAGTTGCTGCTCCGGAGCCTGGCCTCAGCCGGCGCCAACGTCGAGGGTGTGCAACGGGACCCCCGCGTGCCAACCGGCGTGGCGAGTATCCTCACCAACGCCGCGGGTGAAAACCAGATCATTATCGTCCCGGGGGCCAATGGCGTCCTGCGCCCCCATCACCTGCGCCCCGCCCATCGCCTGATCACCTCGGCACGCGTGCTGCTGCTCCAACTCGAAATCCCCTTGGCCGTCACCGCCGCCGCCGCCCAGTTCGCCCGCCGCGCCGGCACCCTCGTCGTGCTGGACCCCGCCCCGGCCAGACGGCTCCCGGACCGGCTGCTGGCCTGCGTGGACTACCTGACGCCGAACGAGACTGAATTGGCCATTTTGACCGGCTGCACCTCGCGCCGTTGCTCGTTGCGGGAAGTCGAGCGGCTGGCACGGGGCCTCTGCCGACACGGACCCAAAAACGTCATCGTCAAACTCGGCGGGCGTGGCGCTCTGCTGGTGAGCCCGGACCGAACGCGCCACTGGCCCGCCTTCCCGGTGAAGGCGGTGGATACCACGGCTGCCGGTGACGCCTTCAACGGCGCCTTCGCCTGGGCGCTGGCTGCCGGGCAGTCCGAGGCCGAGGCTGGCCGATTGGCGGCCGCGGCGGCGGCCTGTTCGGTGACCCACGCCGGCGCCCAGCCGAGCATGCCCAGCATGCTGGAGGTGCAGCGATTGCTCCGCAGGTTTGCGCGAACCTCCGTTGGACCGCGCTATCAATCATTGCCAGAGCATCTGCAGCTCGCCTCCTCGCAATTCGCAAGGTAGGGACGCCGTGATACGGCGAACTCGACCACGGGGAGCGGGCAGCGAAGGTTCTGACGTCACTGGCAAGATCGACATGCTGCGGCTTGGGACAAGCCGCGGTCCGCCTTACCAGTCAAGCAAGCCGGCGATGTGCTCGCCAATGGCCAGCGACGCCGTCGCCGCCGGACTGGGCGCGTTCAGGACGTGCAAGGCTTCTTCGCCCCTCACGATCTGAAAGTCCTGCACCAGGTCCCCCGCGGGCGACATGGCTTGAGCCCGTACGCCCGAGCCGCCCGTTTCCAGGTCGGTGATTCGAACCTCCGGAACCAGCCGTTGCAATGAACGGCAGAACCGCTCTTTGCTCAGCGATTGAAG
>JAGWYX010000485.1 GCA_018969165.1 Verrucomicrobiota bacterium | reverse complement strand
GGCCTGGCGATGCGCAACAGTTGGTTGCACGACCAACTGGCCGGCCAGCACCGCCTGATGACCGATATCCTGGACCAATCCCAAAGCGGCTGCGTCGTCGTCAGCCGCGATCTGCGCGTGCTGCACGCCAACCGCACCGCGCACACCTGCTTCAGCCGCGCCGAACGCCGTACCGCCGTGCTGGAGTTCAGCGACCTCCCCCAGGCCCTCGGCAGCAAAGTGTTCGAGGTCCTCAAAACCGGCGTCGGCCTCGCCGCCTTCAAATACGAACCGCCCCAAGCCCCGGGCACCGTCTATCGCGTCACCATCCTGCCCCTCCACCGGGAACCAGGGCCCGTCCCCAATGCCGCCCTGCTGCTGATCGAGGATTTCACCGAACACGAACGCTCGCACCACCTGGAGATCGAGGCCGCCAACTTGCGCCTGGCCAAACTGATCGCCGAACACCTGGCGCACGAGATCGGCAACTCGCTGGTTCCCATCTCGACGTACCAGCAACTCCTGAGCGAAAAATACGCGGACCCGGAGTTCCGCCAGATGATGGCGGGGGCGATGGCTGCCGGCGTCAAACGAATCTCTCGCCTGGCCAATCAGATGCTTTTCATGGCGCGCGACCGCGCCGAACGCCGTGACGTGATCCCGATCCAGCAGTTGCTTGAAGAGGCCTTCGGCGAAGCCAAGATCAACCAACCGGCCAAAGACGCCCAACTGCACTTCGAAAGCGCACCCCCATCCCTCACCCTGCACGGCGATCATAAGGGCCTCAAGCACGCCTTCGCCGAGGTCCTGCTCAACGCCCTCCAGGCCAATCCTGCCGAACCCCACGTCCATGTCCGGGTCCAAACCGACGCTGACCCCCAGGGCGGCCGCTGGGTGCGCGTCGAAGTGCAGGATTCCGGGCAGGGCTTTTCCGCCGAGGTTGCCCCCAAGGCGACCGAGGCCTTCTTCACCACCCGGAATGTGGGCCTGGGGCTGGGCCTGACCGTGACGCAGAAAATCCTCGAAATCCACCAGGGCAAACTCGAAATTCTCAGGCCGGCGCATGGCAAAGCCGGCGTGATCCGCATCTCCCTGCCCGTGCCGACGAATGCCAACTAGCGAATTCCAGCTTGATGAATATCCATCACCTCGAATTGTTCTATTACGTCGCTAAACACGGCGGCATCAGCCAGGCAGTCCGCAACATCCCCTACGGCATCCAGCAGCCAGCCGTCAGCGGCCAGATTCTCCAGCTCGAGGATGATCTGGGCCTGACCCTGTTTCGGCGCCGCCCCTTCGCGTTGACGCCGCCAGGCCAGGAACTCTATCGCTTTATTGAACCCTTCTTTGCCGATGTCCAGTCCGTCGGCGACCGCCTGCGCGGGGAACTGACGCAACAACTGCGGGTGGCCGCCGCGGCGCCGGTTCTGCGCGATCACCTGCCCGCCTTGCTGCAGAACGTCCGGAAGCGGTTCCCGCGCCTCAAGCTGATGCTCCGGGAAGCCCTCCAGCCGGAAAGCGAAGTCTGGCTCCAACGCCAGGAAATCGACCTGGCCGTCACCGTGCTCGAGGGCAAGCCACCCCCGGGCATCACCGCCGTACCGCTCTTGCGCCTGCCGTTGATCCTGCTGGTCCACAAGTCCAGCCGGCTCAAAACCGCCCGGGAACTCTGGCAACGCGACCGCGTCGGCGAAACCCTCATCAGCTTGCCAGTCAACGAACCGGTCCATCGCCACTTCCAGCGCGGACTGGCACGCCTGGGCGTTGATTGGTTTCCGCTCATCGAAGTCAGTTCACTTGACCTGGTGGAGACCTACGTCGCCAATGGATTCGGCGTCGGCCTGTCGGTGGACATCCCGAAGCGCCGCGGGCCGACCGGACTCCGCTCCCTGCCATTGGCCGAGTTCGAGCCGATCGTCATTGCCGGGCTCTGGCAAGGCAAGCTCACGTCGCTCACCCGGGCGGTGCTGGACGAACTCCAGGCCCGGGCGCAGGCCTTGGCGGTCTGATGCCAGCGAGGTGCGCCTTCGACCTGATGTCGTCTTTGGCGCTCCCCTGCACGCGCCAGCCCGACGCACTTTGGGCCACTTGAGGCTTGAAATCGGACACGGAACCGACTATGACTGACCACGCTATGGCGCTCCCCTTCCTGAGCCGCGGCGGTAAAATGCGGGACCAGATTGTCGTGGTTGACTTGGGCACTCGCACCACCAAGGCGGTTTATTTGCAGCGCCGAGGGGACGACTACACCCTGGCGCGCTACGCGATCCTGGACGCCCCGGTGGTGGATAAGACCCCCTCGCCGGACCTGCTCGGCGAACACCTCAAGAAGGTCAGTGAATCCCTGGAAGTCAAGGCCAAGCGGATTGGCTTGGCGGTGGGAGCCAACGATTCGGTCCTCCGCACCGCCGAGTTGCCGTTGATGTCGGCACAGGACATGCGTCTGATGCTTAAGTTCACTTCCAAGAACTATCTCCAGCAGGACTTCCCCGACCACGTCTTCGATTGCCATATCCTGCCCCCCCGCCAAGGGGCCGCCGAACCGGCCAAGGGCACCCCCCGCTGCCGGGTCCTGGTCGGCGCCGCCAGGAAACAATTGCTCTCGGATTGGCAAGCCGCCGCGAAAATTGCCGGCCTGACGGCCGATCAAATCGCCCCGGGCCTCATCGGCCCCGTCAACGCCTTCGAACGAGCGCATCCGGACATCTTCCTGAAGGAAATCGTGGCGCTGGTGGACATCGGCTTCAAGAGTTCAACCATCAACGTCCTGGCCGCCGGCGAACTGATGCTCAGCCGCGTGCTCCCCTTCGGAGGCGACAAACTGACCAGCGGCCTGGCCGACGCCATGGGCATCAGCTACGCCGAGGCGGAGGGGATCAAAGTGGGCATGCCCCAGGAAGTCGAGAGCACGCTGCAACCGTTGATCGTTCCCCTGGGCCGCGAACTGCGCGCCTCGATCGACTTCTTCGAGCACCAGCAGGACAAGGTCGTCGGGCAAATCTTCGTTTCCGGCGGTTCCGCCCGCTCCGAGTTCATCGTGCAAAACCTCCAAACCGAGTTAATGGTGCCCTGCAAACGCTGGAACCCCGTCACCTTCCTCAATCCCACCCTCCCGCCACAGCAGATGGGCGAAGTCGAACAGATCGCCCCCCAGTTGACAGTCGCCGTCGGCGTGGCCATGGCGGTGGCCTGAGCGGACCCGGCCATGCCTATTCGCCTGAATTTATTGGCCGAGCAACTCGCCGAGGAAGAGTTGCGCCGGCGCGATCCGGTCAAGCGGGCGGGGTGGGCGTGCGCCCTGCTGGCGGTGGCGGTGCTGGCCTGGAGCGGTTACCTGCAGCTCAAGGTCATGAACGCCGAGGCGGTGCTCAACGGTTACAAGGACGCCTGGAACGACAAGGCAAAAGAATACAAGCAGGTCACCGAGAACCTCAAGAAGACCGCCGAATATAAACAAAAACTCGAACTGCTAACCGCCCTGGCCACCAATCGGTTCCTGGTCGGGCCATTGCTCAACGCCCTCCAGTTCGCCGGGGTGGACGACATCCAACTCCGATTGGTGCAGACCGAATCGGTGTTCCGCGAAGAGCCGGCCGTCAAAGGCAAAACCAACGGCGCCAAGATCACGCCGCCCAAGCCCGCCACCAGCACCGAGACCATGACCTTGACCATCGAGGGCCGGGACTACGGCAGCCCGCCGGGCGACCAGTCCTTCCGCTTCCGACAGAAGATCACCACCCTGCCGTATTTCAAGACCAATATCCCCAACGAAAGCAGCATCGCCTTGCGCGGCGGCCTCTCCGCCGTCCAGAGCGACGCGGTGGATGCCTCGCGGTCGTTCGTCACCTTCAAACTGGTTTGCGATTTCCCGCCCAAAATCCGCTAGAGTCCTTGAACCGTCGATGAACAAACTCCCCAAGGAAAAGCGCGATCGGATCGTCCTGATGGGCCTGCTGACCGTCATCGTCATGGCCGGGGTCTGGTTCAGCCTGATCACCGGCCAACAGAAACAGTTGGCGGTCATCAGTCGCCAAACCGAGGACCAACGGGACCAAGTGGACAAGGCCGAGCGCCTGATCAAAAGCAAACCGAAGGTGCAAGCAGACCTCCAAGCGGTGGCCGACGAACTCAAAAGCAAGGAAGACGACATGGCCGCCGGCGACCTGTTCAGTTGGTTCTACAATCGCTTGAATAACTT
>JAGWYX010000484.1 GCA_018969165.1 Verrucomicrobiota bacterium | reverse complement strand
CGGCGACAGTTCGACGCGGATCATGCAGGAGATCCTGCTGGGTGTCGGCGGGGTCCACTTGCTGCGGGAGCTGGGGGTCCAGCCGTCGGTGTTCCACATGAACGAGGGGCACGCGGCGTTCCTGACGCTGGAGTTGATTCGCGAGAAAATGGCCGAGGGCAAGACCTTCAAGCAGGCCTACGACGCGACAAGGGACCAGTGCGTGTTTACCACGCACACGCCGGTCGAGGCCGGTCACGACCGTTTCAGTCCCGACCTGATGAGTTACGCGGCCAACAAGTTTCTGAGTCATCTGAAGCTGCCGATGGACCAATTGATGGCCCTGGGGCGGGTCAACCCGAAGGATTCCAAGGAGCCGTTTTGCATGACCGTGCTGGCCCTGAAATGCTCGCGCGCCGCCAATGCCGTCAGCGAACTGCATGGCCGCGTCAGCCGCAAGATGTGGCACGCGCTGTATCCGGACAAACCGGCCGACCAGGTGCCGATCGGGCATATCACCAACGGGATTCACCTGATGGGCTGGATGAAAGGCCCGGTGCGGCGGTTCTGGCGGCGCAAACTCGGCGCCCTGCCCGCCGTCCAGACCGCCGACGCGGGAGGCGGGGACACGACCACGTTCTGGCGGCGGAAACCCAGCGCGGCGTGGGAGACTGAATTGAACCTGCCGGAGTTCTGGCAGCGGGTGGCGGATCCGAAGTTCATTTCCGACGAGGAAATCTGGGCGCTGCGCTACCGGCTGCGCCGCGAGATGATCGAGTTCGCCCGCCGGCGGCTGTTGATTCAGGGCCAGCGCATTTCGCAAAAGGACTTCATCGCGTTCGATCAATTGTTGAATCCCGACGCCCTGACCATCGGGTTCGCCCGCCGGTTCGCCACTTACAAGCGCGCCCCGCTGATCTTTCAGCAGTTCGAGAACATCGTCAAACTGGTCAAGGACCGCCAGCAACCGGTCCAGTTCATTTTTGCCGGCAAGGCCCATCCGCGCGACGACGAGGGCAAGCGGTTCATCCAAAACGTCATTCACCTGAGCCGCTACACCGAACTCAAGGGGCATTTGGTGTTCATCGAGAACTATGACGTGCACGTGGCGCGCCAGATGGTTTCCGGGTGCGATGTCTGGTTGAACACCCCGCGCCGGCCGCTGGAGGCCTCCGGCACCAGCGGGATGAAGGCCGGGTGTCATGGCTGCCTGAACCTGAGCATCCTGGACGGCTGGTGGCGCGAGGGCTATGACGGCACCAACGGCTTCGCCATCGGCGAGGACGCGCATCCGGACTCGGTCGAGGAGCAGGACCGGCGCGACAGCGCCAACTTGTTTCGCGTCCTGACCGAGGAGGTGATCCCCTGTTTCTACAATCGCGACGCCAATGGCCTGCCGCGGCAATGGATCGCCATGATCCGGCGGGCGATGGTGACCCTGGTGCCGCGCTTCAATACCTGGCGCATGGTCCAGGAATACGCCGAAAAATATTACCGGCGCCGCTGAACTGGAGCCCTTGAACCGTGGGACTTGCTGTAATCAAGTCAAGTTCCGGCGTCTCTTTCGCGGTCTTGGTTTTCCTCACAAGGACTCCATGAGCGAGGCGCGCGGAAGCAACGGACGAAGGATAAGAAGAACCGAAGATGCACGAAAACCTGACCTGAGGTCTGAGGCGCGCCTCGCTGGGTTTTGCCCGGCCGGTGACGCCGCGCGACCGTCTGGACCGCATGGCCCCGCCCGACATCCGATCCCTGCGCCGCGACGAGCTGGCGGCCGAACTCCAGGCCTGGGGGGAGCCGACTTATCGCGTGGATCAGGTGCTCGACTGGCTCTACCGCCGCCGCGTCACCGCCTGGGAGGCCATGACCAACCTGCCCAGGACCGTGCGCGACCGGCTCGGCCGGCAGTTTGCCCTCCAACCCTTGGCGTTGGTCCACAAGCAGGGGGCGCGCGATGCCACGCAAAAGTTCCTCTGGCGCCTGGCCGATGGGGCCCTGATCGAAAGCGTCCTCATTCCCGCCAACCCGACCCTGTTTGGCGACTCGAGCGACCGGCACACCCTCTGCGTCTCGACCCAGGTGGGCTGCGCTTACGGGTGCCGCTTCTGCGCCAGCGGGCTCGCCGGCTGGAAGCGCGACCTGGGCGTCGCCGAGATCGTCGAGCAGGTGCTGGCGGTGGAACGCTGGGCGTCGAACGCGTCCGTCGTCCGTGGTGATTCGTCCGTTGCTGAGCCACGGACCACGGACACCGGACCACGGACGATTGACAATTTAGTCATCATGGGCATGGGCGAACCGCTGGCCAATTACGACTCCCTCCTGCAGGCCCTCCGGATTCTGAATGCGCCGTGGGGCGGCGGCATCGGGGCCCGCAAGATCACCGTTTCCACCAGCGGCCTGGCGCCCCAAATCCGGCGGTTGGCGGGGGAGCCGCTCCAGGTTCGGCTCGCCGTCTCGCTCCACGGCGCCACGGACGCGGTTCGCGCCCGGCTCATGCCGGTCAACCGCAAGTATCCATTGGCCGAACTGACCGCCGCCTGTGAGGCATATCAGCGGCAGAAGGGACGGATGATCACCCTCGAATACATCCTGATCGCCGGGATCAACGACGGCCTGGAGCAGGTCCGGCCGCTGGGGCAACTGGCCCGGCGCCTGCATGCCAAAGTCAACCTCATCCCCTACAACACCGTCGAGGGCCTGGCGTGGGAGCGGCCCGCCGAGGCCACCCAGGCGGCGTTCCTGGCCGCCTTGGAGCGGCTCAATGTCACCGCCACGCTCCGCCGCGAGAAAGGCCACGACATCGATGCCGCTTGCGGCCAGTTGCGGCTGCGGACCGAACGGGAAGGTTTGGCCGGCCGTTGAATTGGCGCTTTTGCGTGTTAACGGTTAGAATGACCTTTCCACCATGATTGCCTTGATCGATTACGGTTCCGGGAACCTGCGCAGCGTCCAGAAGGCGCTCCACTACGTCGGCGCCGACGTGCGCGTCATCACCCGGCCGCCGGAGATGCGCGAGGCCCGCGCGGCGGTCCTGCCCGGCGTCGGCGCTTTCGACGATTGCGTCAACGCGCTCCAGCGACAGGAATTGCTGGACGGGGTGCGGGGCTTCATCGCCAGCGGGCGGCCCTTTCTGGGCATCTGCGTCGGCTACCAGGCCCTGTTCGAGCGGAGCGAGGAGTTCAATAGTTGCGCCGCCGGTTTGGGAATCTTCCAGGGCAAGGTGGTGCGGTTTGCCGGGCAACCGGGCTTGAAAATCCCGCAGATCGGCTGGAACCAACTCGAGATCGTGCAGCCGACATGTCCGCTCCTGACGGACATCCGCGATGGCAGCTACGTCTATTTCGTGCACAGCTTCTTTCCCCAACCGGTCGAGCCGTCGATCGTGGCCACCCGCACGACCTACGGCCTGGCCTTCGCGTCGGCGGTCTGGCGCGACAACGTTTTCGCCACGCAGTTTCATCCGGAGAAAAGCCAGCACGTCGGCCTGCGGCTGCTGAAGAATTTTGTGGCGCTGGCCGCTTGAGCCGCCGGGCGGCGCGCCGGCTTATTTCTTGCGGCCGAACAGGGAACCGAACATCGACTTGGATTCCATCTGGCGCTGCTGGACTTTGAGCTGGCCCAGGAGCGACTGCCAGCCGATGTAAATCTTGTGCCATTGGTTCTCCAGGCCGCGCAACGCCCCTTCGTTCAACTCACTGAGCGACCGCAGCGAAGGCGCCCCGGCGATCAGGGAGTGGATTTCCTCCCGGTTGGGTCCGCCGGACTCGATCACCGAGAGGATCAGCTCCAGTTCCTGGGTGATCACGCTCTTGACTTCCAGGAACTGGTTCTCTTCCTCGGGGCCGAACTTCTTGCCGCGCGCCAGGTTCAGGTAGTGGTTGAACTGTTTCCAACATTCGAGGTAGTTCTCCATCTGGAGAATCAGTTGATCGAGTTTCTTCTTGTCCATAGTTCAATGGCCGGTGAATCGGGATGAGCGAGTGGCTACGTGCGCGGGGTCAGGAAAATGATCGCCCCGCCCCGCAGCGGCCGGGCGGTGAGGTTCAAGGCCGCAAAATGGATCGTCAATTCCCCCAGCGGCAGATCGGCCGCCTGCGCCCCCTTGAATGCCCCGATGACCAGCCCGCCAATCTCCTCCACCCGTTCCGCCGGGAAGCTCTGGGGCAACGTCGAGGCCACGATCTCCCCGTCCTGGTCCAC